>CAZARW010000050.1:0-20081 GCA_964487645.1 uncultured Prolixibacteraceae bacterium | reverse complement strand
TTGCCAACAATACCTATCGGGGACAGTTTATTTACGAGAATCTGATGATACAAAACAACGTAATACATCAGGCTTACGTATCAGGCGTAAAAAAATTACTGTTCCTTGGCAGCACCTGTATTTATCCGCGCGAAGCACCCCAGCCCATGCCCGAAGACTGTTTGCTTACCTCGCCGCTTGAATACACCAACGAGCCCTATGCCATTGCCAAAATTGCCGGCATCAAAATGTGCGAAAGCTACAACCTGCAATATGGCACTAACTTTTTAAGCGTAATGCCAACAAACCTTTACGGGCCAAACGATAATTTCAATTTAGAAACCTCGCATGTATTGCCCGCGTTAATCCGTAAAATTCACTTAGGCAAATGCCTCGATAATAATGATTGGGATGCAATTTGCAAAGATTTAAACAAGCGCCCAATTGAAGGAATCAACGGAAGTGCTACCAAAGAAACAATTCTTGCCAAACTGTCACAATACGGCATTATTCACTCTAACGGGGATTCAGAAGCGAGCTCAGTCGAAATTTGGGGAACCGGTAAACCGATGCGCGAATTCCTCTGGAGCGAAGAAATGGCCGAAGCCTGTGTGTATGTAATCGAAAACATCAACTTTGATAATGTTTGTAAAAAAAACAAACAGGTACGTAACACTCACATAAATATTGGCACAGGCAAAGAATTAAGCATTAAGCATTTAGCCGAAATTATTAAAGAAATTGCAGGTTTCAAAGGCAATCTGTTTTTTAATACAACAAAACCCGACGGCACCATGAAAAAACTTACCGATCCATCAAAAATTCACAGTCTGGGCTGGCACCATAAAGTTGAAATTGACGAAGGCATTAAACGCATGTATAATTGGTACACAAGCAATCAATAAACACCCAAAGCGAGCCACAACGGTTCGCTTTTTTGCTTATAACACCTGTCCAAAACTTTGTAAAAGTTTTACCGTAGAACAGACATTCCTGTCCGCCGCCTAATGCCCCATTAACCCATTGACCCATTTCCCCAATATTCCAACATTCCATCATTCCCAACACCCCATCAACCCACTCTTTCCTCCTGACAGCCAAAAGGCCAAAGCCATCAGCCCGATTTGCATAACAAAATGGTTATTGGATATAAACCAACCAACAATGCACTAACACAACAAATCGCACCAACCTAAAGCCCCCCCTTTAGGGGCTTGGTGGGTTATTCCCAACATCCCATCCTCACTCTCTACATATCTAAAATAAACCCATGCAATATTGCATAAAATACCTATTTTTACCCCATGGCTCAAAACTCAATTCTTATAACCGGAGCAGCAGGTTTTATTGCATCAAAAGTTACCGAACTCCTCCTTAAACAAGGCGAACATGTTGTTGGTGTTGATAACATGAACGATTATTACGATGTGCGCCTTAAAGAATACCGGCTTAATAAATTGCAACAATACAGCAATTTTACTTTTCGCAAGGCCGATATTGAAAACACCGACAACATAAAGCCTCTTTTTGAAAAATACAAATTCAGGGCTGTATACAACCTTGCAGCACGTGCCGGCGTACGTTACAGTATGCAAAACCCCTGGGTTTATCTGCAAACCAATGCCGGAGGCACACTAAACCTGCTCGAACTAATGAAAGACTATGGCGTAAAAAAATTCATACTAGCCTCAACATCGAGCTTATATGCAGGATTACCCATGCCTTTTGACGAAAATCTGGCTGTAAATACACCCATTTCGCCCTACGCCGCCAGCAAAAAATCGGCCGAAGTACTGGCATACACCTACCACCGGCAATACAACATCGATGTAAGCATTTTGCGCTACTTTACCGTGTTTGGCCCCGGCGGACGCCCCGACATGGCTCCCTATCGCTTTGTAAAATGGACACTCGAAGGAACACCCATTACCTTGTATGGCAATGGTAAACAATCGCGCGATTTTACATACATCGACGATATTGCACGCGGAACTATTTTGGCCGAAAAGCCCCTGGGATACGAAATTATTAACCTTGGAGGCGGAAACGAACCCGTAAGCATTAACCGGTTTATACAATGGATTGAAGAACTCACAGGAAAAAAAGCAAGCATAAACTATAAACCTGCACACTCGGCCGACATGGATAGCACGATGGCAAATATCCAAAAAGCTGAAAAAATACTGGGATGGAAACCAAAGGTAAGTACTTACGAAGGGCTCAAAAAAATTGTTCAGCAAACTGAGCTGCTCCGATTCAACTGTTAAACACAATACTCATTACCACAATCAATGACAAGAAATTACAAACACATATTAACTCACATATACAAGTCTGTTTTGATTGTAATCATTACAATTACAACATTCTCGTGCAATACAGATAATCATTTCTCGGATCCTCAATATCCTACGCGCATTAACGAACTCAACGAAAACGAATTAAACAACATTCTCGCACAAGTTGAAAAAACTCCTTTAAGCCACTGTATATCGATTGATTATTACGGATATTTAATGATTGACCAAAGCCTTGAACAATGCATTTACCCCGAATGGCAGATCAATTTAACCGAAAACGAAATAATAGATTTATGTACTCGCGAAATATTTAACTATGCATCATTTTTAAATCTGAATGATGATGAAAAATTCTCTTTTCGATCGATAAAAACAACAAACGGAATGAGCTATGCCGATTTTAACGAACAATACCCCGATTCGGTTCCAAATTACTGGATAGTAACTACAAACGAACAAGTATACAACTCGCTGCCGGTACGAAGTACATACATTAAACTCCTGCTGAGCCAAAATCAGCTTATTGGCATAGGCAGCCAGTGGTATCAATCGATTTATTTCCCCGACACCGAAGGATATACCGAAGATGAAGCAAAAGAATTATTGATGGGAAAAACCTTTACCCAAAACCAAAACACAATCACAATTGACGAGAATACCAACTGGCACACAACAAAAGAGATTATTCAACCTGTTAGGCGGTCAAAATCAATTGAATTGCATATTTGCTATGTACTATGCCCCGAAAACCGGGAAATAACATTTGACAAATACACCGGAGAAATTATTACTCAGGTTGTAATCAACTAACGCAAAGAAGCGCCAAACTCTTTCTCGAATACCCTGATAAAGTTTTGCATCGTTTTATCGATAAGCTTATCGTTGAGTGTTTTTTGATCGTCGCGCAGGATAAAACTCAATGCATACGATTTTTTACCCCCGGGCAATTTATCGCCACGGTAAACATCAAAAATATCGACCGAGCGCAACAGTTTTCGTTCGGTTTTTTGTGCCACTTCTTTTAATTGCGAAAACGAAACAGCCTCATCAATCAACAGAGCCAAATCGCGCTTAACAGCAGGATATTTGGGCAATTCGGTATATTGAACCTTATTTTTCGATATTTGCTGCAGAATCAAACCCCAGTTAAAGTCGGCATAAAAAACCTGGGTATCAATTTCGCTTTTATTGAGCAATTCGGTGCCAACAAAACCAAATTCAACAAAGGCTTTACCATCGCCACGGAGGTATGCAAGCCCCTCGTCGAAAATATCGTTTTGGCTGCTTTCGATTTTCATTTTATCGATATTGGTGCCCAATTTTTTTAGAATATTTTCGACATACGATTTCATATGATAAAACGATACAGGCTCGGCTTTCGATATCCAGTTTTCGGAATTGCAGTTTCCGCTCAACCATAGCCCCAAATGTTGCTCCTCTGAATATTTTTTCAATGCATTATCCGAGCTGCTGTCGGGATTTATCGAATAGGTATTTCCAAATTCGAACAATTTCAAATCGGGATTTTGATAATTAATGTTTCGACGCACACTCTCGAGGCCTCCAAACAATAAACTCTGCCGCATAGCATTCAAATCCTGACTCAGAGGATTAAATATTTGTACAGTCTTCTCGCTGCTGTACTGTTTACCCCCGGCATAATACGATGAACTGGTAAGCGAGTTCGACCACATTTCGTTAAAACCTTGAGCAACCAGCATATCCGAAATCATATTTTTTACATTCTCGGGGTTTGGGCTCACCGAATACTGTATGGTTGAATTGACATGATTATCGACAGGTACGTTATTGTAGCCATAAATGCGCAAAATTTCTTCAATCACATCGGCCTCACGCTGCACATCAACCCTGTACGGAGGAACAGCAAGCGAAAGCGAATTATCGGTTGAACCAACAATATCGATTTCGAGCGAAGTGAGAATATTTTTGATTGTTTCAAGCGGAATATCAATACCGGTAAGACGTTGTATCTGCGCAAGATTCAATTCAACATCAAAAGGTTTAGCAGGCTGTGGATACACATCGACCACTTGGCTTGAAAATGTACCTCCGGCAACTTCTTTTATAAGCAAAGCTGCACGTTTCAGCGCATAAATTACTCCATCAGGATCGGTTCCACGCTCAAACCTGAAACTGGCATCGGTATTTAAACCATGCCTGCGGGCTGTTTTGCGAATATATACGGGATCGAACCAGGCACTTTCTAAAAACAGATTTTTAGTATTGGCCGATACACCCGAATGCAAGCCACCAAACACACCACCAATACACATAGGCTCGCTTTGGCCGTTACAAATCATCAAATCGTCGGCATGCAATGTGCGTTCAATCTCGTCGAGTGTAACAAACTTCGATCCTGCATTTAATGTTTTTACCCTGATTTTGTTGTCTTTAACATGCGCTGCATCAAAAGCATGCAATGGCTGTCCGGTTTCGAAAAGCACAAAATTTGTTACATCAACCACATTGTTTATTGGAGTAAGGCCAATTGATCGCAACTTGTTTTGCAGCCACTCGGGCGATTCTTTTACTTCGACACCCGAAATACTAATACCGGCATACCGATGACATGCGTCAGTATTTTCAATCTCCACATCAATGGGCAATTGTGTATTATCAATCGCAAAATCATCAACCGAAGGTTTTTTATATTGAATTTTTTGAGTTTTGCTTAAAAAAGCAGCTAAATCGCGGGCTACTCCTATATGCGAAGCACCATCGATACGGTTAGGGGTTAAATCAACCTCAATTAAATAGTCGCTTTGTACGTTAAAATACTCAGCTGCAGGCATACCTATACGGGCATCAGCATCGAGTACCATAATGCCGTTGTGGCTGCTGCCAAGGCCTATTTCGTCCTCGGCACAAATCATGCCCTCGGATACCTGTCCGCGTATTTTCGACTTTTTGATTTTAAATTCCTTGTCGCCATCATACAATACTGTACCAACTGTAGCCACTACCACTTTTTGTCCGGCAGCAACATTGGGCGCTCCACATACTATGGGCAATGTGGTACCATTACCTACATCAACTGTTGTAATGCTTAAATGATCCGAATCGGGATGAGCCTCGCATGTAAGCACATGCCCTACTACTAATCCACGCAATCCGCCTTTTACAGTTTCTACTTCGTCAATACTTCCTACCTCAAGGCCGGTTTGTGTTAAAATATCTCCTACTTCTTGTGGGGTTAAATCGATGTCGATATACTCTTTTAACCACGAAAATGCTATATTCATTGTATGTTGTTTCTGAAATTTTCGATCAACAAAAGTAGTAAAATTGAATGTGGTGTCAAACAAAACCTGCCATACATTACAATATATTTAATACCAAGCTATTCCACCACGGGCTTTGTATCGTTAAAGCCATGCTTCATGCATTTCACAACAAGCTATAAAACTGAACTTTATGCAGATTTATCCGAGCAAAAAAAAACATGTTTTGCAGGCCTCATGCAGCACAGAGAGTAAAAGGTGTAATGCAACAATACGGTTTATATTGATTGTTATGATTTGAAAATAACGTCGGTATTTTTCGTATTTTTGAAATCAACAAATACCTATTGCTATAACAAACACAAAACCTGTTATGAAACGAACAATTAAAATTTCATGTTTCCTTATTCTGTATTTTATTTTCATCAGTTATCAATCCAAAGCAAACCCCGACTGGCAAAATGAGCGGGTTTTTGATAAAAACAAACTCCCGGCAAGCGCAACAGCATACTCGTACAATACACTTGAAGAAGCGTTAACATGCGAACGACTGCAATCGAACCTGATGATGCTCAACGGAGTATGGAAATTCAATTTTGTACCCGAATCATCGCAACGTCCTCAAAATTTTATGCAGGCAGATTTTAACACATCAAACTGGGACGAAATTGACGTGCCTTCGTGCTGGGAAATGAAAGGTTACGGTACTCCCATTTATACCAATATTACATATCCCTTTACATTTAATCCTCCCTATATTGATCGTGACAATCCGGTAGGATCATATATTAAAACATTTGAACTCCCTGCCGGTTGGAACAACAAACGAATTATTCTGCATTTTGGAGGAGTTTCGTCGGCCATGTATGTATGGGTAAACGGCAAACAAGTTGGCTATAGTCAGGACAGCAGGCTACCCGCCGAATTTGACATCACACCCTATGTGCAAAATGGCACAAACACTGTTGCTGTTCAGGTATTCAGATGGAGCGACGGCTCTTACCTCGAGGATCAGGATCATTGGCGCATGAGCGGAATACATCGCGAAGTATACATAAAAGCTGTTCCATCGGTATCGATAAGCAATTGTTTTATCCGAACACAGCTCAACCGGCAATACACGGGTGCAACAATAATGCTCAGGCCGCAAATTACAAACGCATCAAATACCGACATGAGCCAATGGAACCTGAAAGCACAATTGTATAAGCCCGACGGACTGGCTGTTTGGCCTGATGATATTGCCATTGCAGCAACAAATATTACAAACGAACATTATCCGCAGCGCGACAATGTGCCCTTTGCTCTTTTACAAGCCAATGTTGAAAACCCTCAGCTGTGGAGTGCCGAAAATCCGTATTGCTACACCCTTGTTACATGGCTCGAAAACGAAAACGGACAAGTTATTGAGGCTATTCCCTATAAAATCGGAATTCGTGAAGTCAGTATCGAAAACGGTGTGTTCAAAATTAACGGGCAACATGTTAAACTCAAGGGAGTAAACCGCCACGACCATAGCCAAACCGGAGGAAAAACGGTTAGCCGCGACGAAATGCTCAGCGATGTTCTTTTATTGAAACAACTCAACTTTAACGCTGTGCGTACATCGCACTACCCTAACGACCCGTATTTTTACGATTTGTGCGACCAATATGGTTTGTATGTAATTGACGAAGCAAACCTCGAAACACACCAAACAGGGGGTAAATTAACCAATTCGCCAAGCTGGGCAGCTGCTTTTATCGAGCGGGCAATACGCATGGCCGAACGCGACAAGAACCATCCCTCAATTGTAAGCTGGTCGTTAGGAAACGAAGCCGGACAAGGCCCCAACCACGCTGCAATGGCTGCCTGGCTGCAAGAGTTCGACAATACACGGCCGGTGCATTACGAAGGGGCTATTGGCGATATCAATCATCCAAAATATGCTCCTTACAACTCGCCGCAAGCGTGGCAACATGGTGTTTGGGCTAATCCGCGCGATCCGCACTGGGTTGATATGGTAAGCCGGATGTACCCCGACATAAACGGATTAAAAGCCCTGGGCGAAAGTCCGTTTGATGAACGGCCCGTAGTGATGTGCGAATATGTCCATTCAATGGGCAATTCAACCGGTAATTACAAAGAATACTGGGATCTGATATACTCAAACAACATCTACATGGGTGGTTTTATATGGGATTGGGTTGACCAGGGAATTTTAGCACACGACGAAAAGGGAACACAATACTGGAAATACGGCGGCGACTTTGGAGATACTCCAAACGATAACAATTTTTGCATTAACGGAATTGTAAACCCCGACCGAACACCACATCCTGCTGCTTACGAATGCAAATATGTTAACCAGGCCATTGTTTTTGATGCTGTTGATCTCGAAAAAGGAACAATCAAAGCAACAAGCCGCTTTCACTTTACAAATCTTAATAAATACACGATCGTTTGGTCGCTGTTTGAAGATGGAACCAAAATTCGAAACGGAAGCATTGTTGATGCTGAACTTGCTCCTGGCCAAAATCGAGAGATTACAATACCATATGGTAAAATAAATGCAAAACCGGGGAAAGAGTATTGGCTGTTGATTGAAGTTCAACTTAAAAATGATGAACTCTGGGCTAAAGCCGGACACCAAATTGCATACGAACAATTTAAACTGCCTTTTTATCAAAATAAAAAGTACGAAACAAACAATGTACGCAACAACATTGTACATACCGAAAACGAAAACCATGAATTCAGTTCAGACAATTTCAAGCTCATCATAAATAAACAAACCGGCTGGATTGAAAAGTACACCTACAACAATACCGAACTGATTAGCGCGCCACTGATTCCAAATTTTTGGCGTCCATTAACCGACAACGACAGCCGCGGATGGAAAGCTCAAGACAAATCGGCATTTTGGAAAAATGCTGTATCACTGTTAAAAACTCAGGATATAAAGTTTAACAACAACGAGGATATGCCTGCACAAATCAAAGTAGCTAAAGCAATCGAAAATAAAATACTTTTGGAATTGGTGTATACAATCGATGGAAACGGCAATTTAACTGTTGATTACAGTCTTGAGTGCAACAAAAGCCTGCCCGATATGCTCAGAGTTGGCATGAGCTTTAAAACTCCGGCTACATATAACACCATGGAATTTTATGGCAAAGGGCCATGGGAAAACTACAGCGACAGGTCACAAGGAGCTATTGTTGATGTATATAAAGGCAAGGTAAACGATTTTATATGGCACTATATTTATCCGCAGGAAAACGGCAACCACACCGATGTTCGGTGGTTAAGCCTGAGCAACAACAGCAAAAACGGATTAAAAATTGAAGGAGCACAGCTATTAAGCACTTCGGTATGGCCATGGAGCCACCAACAACTGGCTGAAGCTAAACATATAAACGATTTGAAAGCCGAAAACGATTTAACCGTAAACATCGACCTGGTTCAAACCGGAGTAGGCGGAAACGACTCGTGGTCGGATAATGCTGCAGCTATTGATCAATACAAGCTCAAACCGGCGAAGTATACCTACAGTTTTACAATAAAACCCCTGCAATAAATTGTATCAATAAAAAAAGCTGCATTGTGCAGCTTTTTTTATTAAACATCATCCTTAACGGACAATATCAAGTTTTTTCGCAATATTTTGAGGCACAGCATCCTTATGTACCATAATATCAATAGTACGCAAAGCTACATACGCTTTTGATGCATAAAAATATCCATCGTAGGTGTTGTATTTGCCCCACGAGTTTTTTACTGTATAATAGGTATTCCCCTCCTGATCGGTTGCTGTACCAACAATATGCATCCCATGATCGTCGGTACTTGTATAATTATCGAAATCAATTTGACGCATAACCTGAGTAATATCTTTTTCGGGACAAGGCCCCTTTATTTTATACAATTCTTTTTCGCGCTCACTTTCGCTCATGTTTTCCCATCGCGCAATTTCGGCATCGTCCATTTGTGTAATATCGGTTGTTGGCACAAGTGCTACTCCCACATCTTTCGACACAAACCCTTTGTCGCTCACATCGGCACCCCATGCAACGGTGTAACCACTCTCAAGTGCATTATCAATTATTTCCATCATTTCGTGCAAAGGCACATTATAAATCTCGTCCCACAACCAGTTATCGGGTATTTCGATGATAAATTTTTCGTAAAACGGATGGTGGGTAAACGACCCGATTTCGACATAATCGTCGGGGTTAATATCGAGATAATTGTTTGCAAACGACAGAGGAGTATATTCTTTCTCCTCATATTCGAAGGTTTGAGGCAACTCTCCCAAATACTGATTAAGCAATTCGTTAAAAGCATTTTGCCATACCGGGCTAAGTTTTTTATTTTTATTTTTCACTACAGCCTCAACATGAGATTTTAAAACCTCGTCCATTTCGGAATGCACAGGTTTATCCTCTTCGATTGTCAATCCGCTGTATGCCGATTGTGGTACCATTCCAAAATTTTTTAAAACCCAGGTAACATCATGAAAAGCACCTCCCGGGCCAAAATTTGTATGGCCATGCATACGCACATATTTTTCGGCCTTACGCGAATAACAATGCCAAACAACAAACATCTCCGACAAATCCATTTCGGGTTTTCCCATGCGCATCAATTCCGACTCAATAAACGAAATGCTAGCAAACGACCAGCATGTACCCGAACGGTGTTGATCTTTTACAGGAGTTGTTTTCAACTCAATTACAGGAGTAAACTCAAAGCCCCGGCTGCTGTTACTTACACTATCCTGTGCATATACCCCCGGAATACTATTTAACAATAGAAAACAAAAAACGAAACACACTTTTCTCATCATCACATATATTTTTACTATTTTTATACAATCTTTAAGGCAAGACAAGATAGAAAAATCAATAATCACTACCGCATAAGCAATGAATAAAAATTAAACATTATGAGCGAAAAATCAAAATCACCCGCAGCCTCGGGTGCAGGATACGGATTGGGATTAATAGGTGCAGCAATTTACTACATAGGAACAGCTGCAGGTTTTTGGGCCGGTGTACTGGGTTTTTTAAAAGCCCTTGTATGGCCAGTATTTTTGGTTTACGAAGTACTTAAATATATTGCTGCCTGATACGCTTAGCCTCTGAACTTACATACGTTCGGGACATTCGATTCCCAGCAACGACATAGCCTTTGCAATAGTACAACCGGTAGCCTGTGTTAATTGCAACCTGAACTGTTTTTTACTCTGATCGGTTTCTTTCAGAATTGAATACTCGTGATAAAACTGATTATACTCTTTAACCAGATCGTAACAGTAATTTGCGACAACAGCGGGGCTATAATTGTTTGCAGCATCGGCAACTACATCAACATAAGCCGAAAGCTTTTTAACCAATTCGATTTCTTTTGCTTCGGGGGTAAAATCCGCAATTGATTTATCCCACTGCAAACCTTCGCTTTTAGCTTTACGTAAAATACTCTGAATGCGTGCGTAGGTATATTGAATAAAAGGGCCTGTATTTCCATTAAAATCAATCGATTCTTCGGGATTAAACAGCATGGTTTTTTTGGGATCGACTTTCAAAATGAAATATTTGAGAGCGCCCAGGGCAATTTTGCGATGTATTTCGGCTTTCTCGTCATCGGAGTAATCGTCGAGTTTACCCAGTTCGTCGGATGTTTTTTTCGATACGGCAATCATTTCATCAACCAAATCGTCGGCATCGACAACTGTACCCTCACGCGATTTCATTTTACCCTGAGGCAATTCGACCATTCCGTACGAAAAATGGAAGAGGTTTTTGCCCCACTCAAAACCCAGCTTATCGAGCAAAATTGACAGTACCTGAAAATGATAATTTTGCTCATTCCCAACCACGTATATCATTTTATCAATTGCGTAATCGTTGTATCGGAGTTTTGCCGTACCAATATCCTGAGTCATGTAAACCGAAGTACCATCAGAACGAAGCAATATTTTTTGATCGAGGCCTTCGTTCTCGAGGTTTGCCCACACCGATCCATCGTCGTGTTTTTCGAATATTCCCTGGTTTAATCCCCGCAACACTTCATCGCGGCCAACGGTATAGGTTTGCGATTCGTAATAAATCTTATCAAAATCGACACCAAGTTTTTTGTATGTAATATCGAACCCGGCATACACCCATTGGTTCATTTTTTCCCAAAGAGCACGTATTTCGGGATCGTTGTTTTCCCATTTCAGCAACATCTCGCGGGCACCAACCATACTGGGAGCATTGGCTTCGGCTTCGTCTTTCGACATGCCTTTTTGCATAAGCTCTGCCACTTCGGCCTTATACATTTTATCAAACCGAACATAGTAATCGCCTACCAAATGGTCGCCTTTTTTACCACTCCCTTCAGGAGTTTCGTTTTTGCCCGATTGCATCCAGGCATACATCGATTTGCATATATGAATACCCCGATCGTTAACAATATTGGTTTTTACCACTTTGTTTCCGTTGGCTTTAAGAATTTCGGAAATTGAAAATCCCAGCAAATTGTTACGTATATGCCCTAAATGCAGGGGTTTATTGGTATTAGGCGACGAATATTCGACCATTGCAAGGGGCGAACTTTCATCAAGCTTTTTAAATCCATATTCAGGGTTTGTAAATATCGAATGTAAAACATTAATCCAATACGATGAGGAAATAACAAGATTCAGAAATCCTTTGACAACATTAAATTTTTCGATTTCATCAATCGTATTTACAATATAATCGCCAATTTCGGCGGCAGTTTGTTCCGGCCCTTTTTTCGAAAAACGCAACACAGGAAATAGTACAACAGTAATATCGCCTTCGAACTCTTTACGAGTCATTTGGGTTTGAACAGATTCTGCCGGAATGTCGGCATCATAAAGTTTTTTGATGGCTTGCGAAACGCCATTTTGGATCGACAATTCAATATTCATTTTTGCTTGATTATATTTTTTGAGCTGCAAATATAATGAAATGATACGAGCATAGAATGGTGATAAAAAAAAAAGGGATGTTTGCACAACACCCCTTTACTATTTTATGATTTGAATTGGGAAATTATTTCATAAAGAAGAAAGTTTCGAACTGCACTTTTCGTGCTTTACGGTACACTTCATCAATTGTTTTGTCTTCTTCGCCCGGCAGGGTTTGTACTTCTTGTATTTCGCCCAGTGCCCTTACAATAATCCGGTTTTCGGGGATACCGCGTTTCATTAAGTGTTTTTTCACAGTCTCAACTCTGCGGGCCGAGAGCACGGTATTGTAATCTTCGGTACCCCGTGGATCGGCAAATCCATACAAACGAATATTCATCATCGGGTTTTCGAACATATATTTTACAAGTTTATCCATTTCAGCTTCGGCCGCGGGATCGAGCTCATGTTTATCGGTATCGAAATACACTTCGGCAGGAGTATCCTTATCAACATCGGGCCAACCAACATCCGGAGTTTCGGGGCAACCCATGTATTCCCAAGGCCCGGGTACTTCGGGACACTGATCAATATAATCGGGAATACCATCGCCATCGCTATCGAGCGGACAACCGTATTCGTCGACCATTACACCCTGAGGAGTATCGGGACAAAGGTCTTTATGATCGGGCACACCATCACCGTCGGTATCGGGGCATCCGTTAAACTCGGGCAATCCGGGCAATTCGGGACAATCGTCTTCGTAATCGGGTATACCATCGCCATCGGTATCGGGACATCCATTAAACTCGGGCAATCCGGGATTGTCGGGGCAATCGTCGAGATAATCGGGTATGCCATCTTTGTCACGATCACGTGGACATCCATGTTCGTCAACTTTTACACCCGGCGGTGTGTCGGGGCATTCGTCGTCAATATCGGGTACACCATCACCATCAGTATCTTTGTGATGACCAAGGCGTATAATTAAACCGGCTCGTCCTCCCGCATATTTGTCGTTTTTCATGTCAATTGCTGCTCCGTCAAACTCTTCGGTGGTGGCCAGCAACCCATTCAGCTCAACAAAAAACGAAACACTGCGGGTTATGTTGGTTTTTACACCAACAACATAATTCAACGATACCTCGTCGATAAAATGGCTAAACTCCTCGCCTTTTAAATTGTAACCCGCTCCTTTTGTGCCTCCGATTAAATAACCAAAACCGGCACCAACATAAGGTTTTAAAAACGAATTAACCGACAATAAATACCCGTTATTGAATTTATATGTCAATAAAAAATTGGGAGTAAATACGTTGCCTTTTGAGTTATAGCTAGCAGTATCAATTGTTCCCGATATGTTTATTCTGTAATAATCAATCCCCATTATCCAATCAATTGATGGATTGATATACCGGATAACCGACATGCCTCCCCCATCGTTACGTTTGTTGATGTCGAAAAATTGATTGTCGAGCTCGCCACTATATTGCAATAATGAATACGAAGGTTTTAGTGCCCAGGGAAAATCAGCATCCTGAGAAAAAACATTGCTTATGCCTGCAAAAAACAGCAGCAAAAGGATATAGAGTTTTATGATTAATTGTTTAGTCATGTGTGTTTCAAAACCTCGAAAACAAATATAACATTTTCGGTTTAAACCAGTAGTAATAATGTCGATGGTTTAAAAAATTATTGTTTAATTTTGCACAATGTACGCAGTAATCGATATCGAAACAACCGGTGGAAGTTTAAAAAACGGAAAAATTACCGAGATTGCAATTATTATTTACGACGGCCAAAACGTTACCGATAAATTTGTTTCGCTTGTAAACCCCCAATGCAATATTCCACAAAATATTTCGATGCTAACCGGCATTACAAATCAAATGGTTGCTCATGCTCCAAAGTTTTATGAAATTGCCCGGCAAATAGTTGAAATTACAGCCAACAAAATATTTGTTGCACACAATGCAAGTTTCGATTACAATTTTATACGAAAAGAGTTTAGCGATTTAGGCTACGATTTTTCGATGAAAAAACTTTGTACTGTTCAGCTTAGCCGAAAATATATCCCGGGTTACAGTTCATATTCTCTCGGGAGTATATGTCAAAATCTGGGTATCGACATTAACGGACGCCACCGGGCTTATGGCGATGCCGAAGCAACGGTTAAACTGCTGAGCATTATCTTAAAAAATTATTCATCGGCAAATAAACAGTTGTCGCTGTTTTAACCAAACAAAAAAGGCAACCCTAAGGCTGCCTTACTATTTAACACATTCTGTGTGTTTTATTCTTTTTCTTCAGACTTACCTTCTTCATCTGTTTTGACCTCTTCTTCGGCTTCGTCAAAATTCAACATTTCGGCTTTTTGCAGAATGTTGTACCATTGCACAACTTTTTTAATGTCCGAAACGTATACCCGCCCTCTGTCGTAATCAGGCAAAATCTCTTCAAAATATTTTTTTAATCCATCGGCCGACGATTTTGGATCGATACTTGGCTGTGACGATTCTTTATCGGCAATTTTTTTCAAAACATCTTTCAATGGAACTTCGTCGGTATCGGTAAAAATAGCAATATCTTCGAGCGATATTATTTTGTTGGTCGAAAATGCAGGAAAACGCTTGCCATCGAGTAAGGACTCTACAATAAGGTTTTTACTTCCACGCGATACAACTTTGTACAAACCGGGCTGGCCGGTAATTGATAAAATATCTTTCAACATAATTCTTGTCGTTTAAATTTTGGCCGAATATATCAAATGTTTTTATTCAATGAAAAACATTTTGTTCAAAAAAAGTTAAATGCAAAGAAACAATAAATTCAAAAAAATTGGTTTAGTTGCGTTCTTTATTGTGATTTATTTTTTTACGCACACCAATTTTACACCAAAGCCCCGGCTGTACAATATTTCCGATATCGTAATATTGGGTGTTAAAAATATTTTCGATGATTGTATATACATTCCATGACTGTTTTTGCCACATGATTTTAGCATTTGCCAATATAAAAGGAGTATACTCAACCATTCCGTACGATTTGCCATCAACAAATTTTTCGTATTGCCCGGCTCTGTCCTGATATGCCACATGCCATGAAGCATACAGATTTTTTACAATTTTTGTATCGACATTAACATCAACCCTGTTTTTCAAATAATTTAATGCATAATTCGATTGAAGGTGTGCAGGCTGTTTTTGGCTGTTTAAATAGGTATAATTCAGAGCCACTTTGTGCAAAAACCGATTTAAGCCGTCAACTTTTCCCGCATCAAAATTCAGATTCATTTCAAACCCGCGCGTATCGAGCTCAGTAAAATTCACAGTTCTCCATTTATCGTTTACCGATTCTCTTACCCAATCAATCATATTGTATCCGCGGCTAAAAAAAGCAGCAGTATTCATTTGCACAAGTACTCCCGGGTATTTATAACCAATCTCAATTCCTTTTGATTGCTCGGGCAAAAGCAAATTATTGCCTTCGTTGTTGGGCCCATGGTAATACAAATCGGTAAACGTTGGCATGCGCATACTTTGATTTAAGGTAGCATATACAGCATGCTTGCCATGCAAACGATATGTAAGATCAACACCCGGCAACAAAAACAGGGTGTGACGATGTAGGCTGTTTGCAAGCATATTTACCGAAACAGAATACTGCAGATTATTGAGATATTGCTTGTACGAAACAAACAGAGAATAATTTGTCCGACTATCGCTCAAATGCAAAAGCACCGTATCGTTTACCGGGCTATATTTCGGGTACTGAGTTTCGAGGCCTAAATTATTACTGTAAATTGACTCGTTACGCACAATACCCCCAAAATTTATAAATGCAGACGACAAATTGTATACACCGGTAAAATTTAATCCCACAACAGAGCTTGTATGGTAATTTGAATACAGCGCAGGATTGTTTCTGAAAAGCAAAAAACGGTCGTTGCCTCGCCTGTAATAACCCGAGGGCTCAAGCTTTAGTTTTTTAAACTTTAACAAAGCAGCAGCCGATAAAAAATAACTTTGCAGCTCTTCGTACTGATTTGGATATTTTGCCGAATAAAAACTGTTTGCACCAAAAGCCTTGTCGCTCAAGCCGCCTTGCAATTGCACATAACCGGCCGGCAATGCTACCCTGCCCTGATAATATACATTATGGTTTTCGAAATCGGTATTGAGAGTATGTCCGTCGCCACGCTTGTAATTAAGCGATATAAAATGCTTGCTTGTTCCAAGGTCAAAACCCGAAGTAACATATGTACTAAAGTACTTAAAACTCCCTGCCGAAAGATTGATTTCGGAAGCATTGCTGCTACCATTTGGAGTAATAAAATTAATGGCTCCGCTAAAAGCTCCCGGGCCATATTTCCATGCTCCGGGCCCTTTTAAAATTTCGATACGTGAAACAGACGATAAATCGATGGGGAGATTCAGATTGTTATGCCCCGTTTGAGGATCTGAAACATTCATTCCGTTTAACAATACAAGTACCTGATCGAACGAGCCTCCACGAACCGAAACATCGGCTTGCATGCCGTTGCTTCCACGACTGCGTATATCAACTCCGGCTACATTTTCGAGCAAAGCATCAACTGAACCGACAGGTGCTCGCTCAACATCGCTTCGGGTAAGGTTAATTACTACCTTGCTTATGCCTGAATGTACATCGGGCATTTCATCTTCAAGTATATCTATCGACTCCAGTTCGCCCCCCTGCATTATAAGTATACTATCGGGGGTTTGGGCTGTAGCACTGTTGGCATTGGCATACAATAAATAAACAACCGATAATGCACCAATTTTTATCAGCTGTTTTAAACTGCTGAATATTGCATATCCCGCGTTTTGCCATTGATTAAATACAAGCAATGGCTTTTTGTTAAAAATTGTATGCTGCTTCATATAAAAAATTTCTTGTTGGCCTGTGGCTCTTTGGATGTAAAAATTTAAATTGACAAATCAGCGGATAAAGATATCGGATAACTTTTAAAAAAAACAAGCATCAACAAACTATTGCTTTTGGCTTACCAATTATTTAATAATTCAGCAAAAACCACAAGCGTATATACCTATCCCAATGATACTTAACACCCGATCACAACACAATGTTAAGTATTGCTTTTACTATGGGTTTACAATATGATTTGTGATTATTTTTTTTTAACTTACATGTGTTTCGAAAAAACTTAAACGATGTTGCAAAAATAACTTAACAAATACTTAAGATTAAAAGATGTTTTTGTCTTTTATTTTTGCGTATATTTGTAACATAAGTTTTACCCAAAAACCATACAGCTATGTCAGAAAAACATTTTAGTCAACAATTATTAAGTTTAGAAAACAACTTAAAATATTACGCTTTGAGTTTGACTTCGGATAACGACAAAGCCAATGATTTGTTACAGGAAACATTTTTAAAAGCACTAACATATCGCGACAAATTTGCAGCAAACACAAACTTTAAAGCCTGGGTGTATACCATAATGAAAAACACGTTCATTAACGACTACCGCAAGGCTTCGAAATCGAAAAACAGTTTGAGTGGTTCAAACAGCGAGTTTCATCTGCAAATTGCCAAGGACAGAGTGTACCCGGCACCCGATTCGTTTTATTCGACAAACGAGATCGAAAAAAGCATATCGGCTTTAGAAGACGATTTTCGTGTTCCCTTTCAGATGTTTTTGGACGGATATAAATACAAAGAAATTGCCGAAAGGCTCGAATTGCCATTAGGAACAGTAAAAAGCCGCATATTTTTTACACGTAAAAAACTTACTGCTACACTTAAAGAGTTTGTATAGCGTATTTTTAAATAAAAATTAAGAGATGTCAGTTTTTTACAATACCGGCAATTCCTGAAAATAGAAAATTAATAATTTGTGAAGAGCTGTTTTATAGACAGCTCTTTTTTATTTGACTGTTAACGCCAAGTTTGAATGCAGCAATTGTGTATGTTAATCAAGGATTTATTATTTTAGTTGCATGAATAAAATCGAAAAAGAAAATACAGAATTTTTTAATTGGATTACGAAATTAAAATCAAAGATTCATTCCGCAAACACAAAAGCTGCGTTGACTATAAATTCTCAGCTATTAGAGTTGTACTGGGAGATTGGAAAGGATATTTCTGAAAGACAAGCCAATTCAAATTGGGGAAGTAAATTCATTGAACAGACAGCAATTGAATTGAGAAAGAAATTTCCAAATATCAAAGGATTTTCAAGAAGAAACCTTTGCGCTATTAAGCAATGGTATTCTTTCTATGCAGAGAAATATGACTTTGTGCCACAGCTTGTGGCACAAATACCTTGGGGGCATAACAGATTGATTATAACAAAAGTGAAAGATAATAGGTATTGCTGAGTTTTATTGCAATGAGATATCTGAAAATGGGTGGGATAGAGAGACTTTAGAGATTCAGATTTCAAATAATTATCACGCAAAGATTGGAAAATCAACTAATAATTTTCAAACAACCTTACCTGAAAGACAATCAAAGCTAGCTTCTCAAGCATTGAAAGACCCATATAATTTCGATTTTTTAGGTTTACAAGAGGATGCGTTAGAGAGGGCTATCGAGGATGAGCTTGTGAAAAACATTACCAAGTTTTTATTGGAATTGGGAAAAGGGTTTGCTTTTCTTGGTCGCCAATTTAAAATAGAAGTAAGTGAAAATGACTATTTTATCGATTTATTATTCTACCATCTGGAGTTGAGAAGTTATGTTGTAATAGAATTGAAAGCTGGAAAATTTAAACCAGAGTATGCCGGAAAACTCAACTTTTATCTTTCAGCTATAGATTCTCAATTAAAGAAGCCAGAAGACAATAAAAGTATTGGAATTTTATTGTGTAAAAAGAAAGACAGGATTGAAGCCGAATACGCACTTAGAGACATCAATAAGCCAATGGGGATTAGCGAATATAGATTGACAGATGCTATTCCAGAAACAATGAGAACTAAACTTCCAAGTGTTGAAGAATTAGAAAATGAATTGACTGAAAAAATGGATAAAACCAGGCGTTAACAATGTGTAAAATTAATCGCGGGTGAAGTGCTAAATTTCAGCCCCCTACTCCCCTCAAGTTGGTGTGTATGCGGACTGGATATCGCCCCGAAAACCACGGCTAAACATACAATTTCACGTTATCGTCCCCTGGCGAACTACACTTAGAACTCAATGCATTCAAATTACTTTAGGTTTTATGTAACATATAAATAAACTTCGCGCAACTAAACGATATAATCTCTATACAGTAGCACTATTTTTTAAAATAATACTTGTTTTCTTATGTCATAAAAAAAAGCACCCCAAATGTTTTGTTCAACTTTTGAGGTGCAGTTCTATTCTAACTAACCTAATGAAATCTAGTAACCAGGGTTTTGATATGCTTGTTTTTCTTCATCGGTCATTTCCATACCATCCAACTGTTCCTGAGGAATTGGACGTAAATATAAATAAGGCTCAATGCTTCGTTTTACAAGTATAGGAGTATGATCGCCGTAATTGCTTCCACAAATTTCGTAAGTAGCAGCAATTTCAGCCCATTTTTGTGTACGCACTAAGTCGAACCAACGGTAACCCTCGGCATAATACTCGCGTGAACGCTCGGCAAGAATGTAGTCGATATCGATATTTGCGGGAGTTGCAGCAACCATT
>CAZARW010000049.1:0-21764 GCA_964487645.1 uncultured Prolixibacteraceae bacterium | reverse complement strand
CGGTTTCGCAAATGTTTTTTCAAAAAAAATTTAAATATTTTTTTGAGTAATAATTATCAAAATTTCATTAATAATATTGACTTCAAAATGCCTTCAAACTTTTGCCTGCACAATATTATTTAGTAAATAATTATTGTAAAAAACTTTTCTTAAAAACCTTAAATGAACGTGTGCTTTATTTGTTAAAGCGGCTGCAAAGAAATACTCTTTTTTTTAATCTGCCAAATGTTTTTTGAAATATTTTTCATTAAATCCGACATGTGAATAATTTCTTAGAACAGTCGCTATTCCTGTAAAAGCGGTTGCAAAGAAATGGACTTATTTTTCATTTTGCAAATAAAACCTCACTCTTTTTTGATAAAATTTTATGCAGATACAATTCTACTTGATTTACACAGAATTAAAACATGTATATCCAATTTTTTAATGTTAAATTAAGATGAAATGCCTTGTTTCAACAATTAAAAAAACATAATACTCGCTGTATGTCGAAAATTGTTTTTCTTGATTTATGTACAAAAAAAAACCGCCTGTAAATAATTACATGCGGTTAATAAAATATAAAATGCTTTATACTTACACCTCCCAGAAATTGCCACAACAAAATAAGTCGTCACAATTTTTAATTTTACTGTTTTGTTTAACATCTTCGAGTTGTGCCTGCATTGCATAATCGTAAGTAACTGCATCAACAGCGCGAATAACACCAAAAGCTACAGGTAACTCAGGCATACACATGTTAATTAAAGCTGCATGCATATATATATTGTCATCTTTTGCATCGTGAACCAAAATATCGTCTAATGTATATCCATCTTTTCCAATAGTAACCGCCTTAAGTTTTCCGTTTTCGAGAACTAGGCCTTTATCGTTATTGACTCCAAAAATCATTTTTTCACCGTGTCGCAGAAAAATTTGTTTATCATCGCGATCATCGCCTTTTGTAATAGCTTCGTGAATTCCGTTAGTAAAAATCACACAATTCTGGAGAACTTCAACCACAGATGTTCCTTTAAAATCAGAAGCATCGGATAATATTTCCTGAGTCATTTTCATGTTACCATCGATGCTGCGGGCATAAAAAGTACCACCCGATCCTAAAACCAGTTGTCCGGTAACAAAAGGATCTTCAACCGTACCGTAGGGTGAAGATTTGGTTATAGCTCCTCTGTCGGTAGTTGGTGAATATTGACCTTTTGTAAGTCCGTATATTTTATTATTAAAAAGGACAAGATTGATATCAATGTTTCGACGGATCATATGAATAAAATGGTTTCCACCAATTGCTAAAGCATCGCCATCGCCAGTAAATTGCCAAACATGTAATTTTGGATTTGCACTTTTAACACCAGAAGCAATAGCTGAAGCACGGCCGTGTATTGTGTGAAATCCGAATGTATTCATGTAATACGGAAAACGTGACGAGCATCCAATTCCTGAAATTATGGCGTAATCGGCCTTGTTCAATCCTTTTTCGGCCATAACGCGCTGAACGGCATTGAGTATAGCATGATCGCCACACCCGGGGCACCAGCGAACTTCGGCAGCACTTTTAAAATCTTTTGCAGTATATTTGAATTCAGCCATTATTATTCCTCCATTAAATTATTTACTTTTTCTTTAATTTCTTCAACTAAAAAGGGTAACCCTTTTACTTTATTCAACTGATGATAGGTAAATTCCGGATGCTTGTCGCGCAAATAGGCCGCAAATTGCCCCATATTTAATTCGCAAACAACAATTTTATTGAATTTTGAGAACACATCATCCACATTTGCAGGAAGCGGATTTATATAATTAAAGTGTGCTAATCCAATTTTTTTGCCTTCAGCATTCAGATCGGTTACAGCACTTAATAAATGGCCGTATGTTCCACCCCATCCTACTACCAAAACATCACCTTCGTCACAACCATAAGGTTTAATATCGGGAATCATATCAACAATATTTGCCACCTTTTGAACACGAATATCAGTCATTTTCTGATGATTTTCGGGATCATGGCTAACGTTTCCTTCTTCATTTTTCTCCAATCCGCCTATACGATGCTCAAAACCTTCCATCCCCGGGAAAGCCCAATCGCGGGCGAGAGTTTCATCAGTACGTTTGTATGCTTTAAATTTAGATGGATCTTTTGCAATGCGGGGAGTAATAACCGGCATATCGGCCATTGTAGGGATTTTCCATATTTCAGATCCGTTACCTAAAAAGCCGTCGGTTAACAGAATTACCGGAGTCATACGTTCAAGAGCAATTTTTGCTGCAGTAAATGCATAGTCAAAACAATCGTTTGGAGAGCTTGCCGCAAGAACAACCAGTGGGCTCTCGCCGTTGCGTCCCCATAATGCCTGCATTAAATCAGACTGTTCGGTTTTAGTTGGCAATCCGGTTGAAGGGCCTCCACGCTGTACATTAACAATAACCAAAGGCAACTCGGCCATAACGGCAAGGTTTATAGCTTCGGATTTCAGAGCTAAGCCCGGCCCTGATGTTGATGTTACACCTAAATCGCCGGCATACGAAGCTCCAATTGCGGTACAAATACCTGCAATTTCGTCTTCGGCCTGAAAGGTTTTTACTCCCAGATATTTACGGCTGGCAAGCTCTTGCAATATATCGGTTGCCGGAGTAATTGGGTATGAACCCAAAAACAATTCAACTCCCGATTTTTCGGCTGCTGCAAGCAAGCCCCATGCTGTTGCAATATTTCCGCTTATACTGCGATATCTGCCTTTTTCGATTTTTGAAGCAGGAACCATAAATTGAGGTGTTGTATGTTGCATGTTTTCGCCATAATTGTATCCGGCACGCAACACTTTGATGTTTGCCTCAACCAACACTTTGTTTTTCTTGAATTTATCGGACAAAGCCTTTTCAATTACATCAAGAGGTTTGTTAAAAATCCAGCTAACCAAACCTAAAGCAAACATATTTTTACTTCGCAAAACTGATTTATTGTCAAGATCAAAATCGCTGAGTGCCTCTTTGGTTAACGATGTAATTGGTACTGCAATTATGTTAAAATCGATAAGATTTAATTCGGCAAACGGATCATCGGTTTCGAATTTTGCTTTTTTCAGATTCTTTTCAGTTAACGAATCGGCATCGTAAATTATGGTTGCAGATGGTTCTAAAAATGAAGCATTTGCTTTAATTGCTGCCGGATTCATTGCTACTAAAACATGGGCTTTATCTCCGGGAGTGTTTATTACTTTTCCGAAATGCACCTGAAAACCCGACACACCTCCTACTGTACCCTGGGGCGCACGTATTTCCGATGGATAATCGGGGAAAGTCGAAATATCGTTCCCTAATAATGCGGTTGCATCAGAAAATAATGTTCCTGTTAACTGCATTCCATCACCCGAGTCACCGGAAAACCGAATGGCCACTTGTTCTAATTCAATTACTTTCGTTTCCTTTGTCATGATATTAATATGAAAATGATTTTGATTCGAAACATCAGCTTACATCACGTCACAATAATCTTTAAAAATCAAAAAAACATGACTTTTGTTAGCTTTTGCATAGCTTGCAAATTTAATGAAGATCGCCGAATATTCAAGTGAAACAATAAATGATTATGTCAACAATTGTTTTTTTAACCTAAAAATTACACTCAATTATTTGTAAATTCCCATTTTTGCATTTTTATAATATCATTTAAATAAATTAAGCAATATGGCATCAATCATTGAATTAAATAATCGCAAACCTAAAATTGGTAAAAATTGTTTTTTAGCTCCTTCGGCCACCATTATTGGTAATGTTGAAATTGGCTACGGGTGTAGTTTTTGGTTCAATTCGGTTTTACGTGGCGATGTTCATTACATAAAAATTGGCAACAATGTTAATGTACAAGACAATGCCGTTATACATTGTACATACCAAAAATCACCAACAAACATAGGAAACAATGTATCGATAGCACATGGTGCAATAGTGCATGGATGTACTATTAACGATAATGTACTTATAGGCATGAATGCTGTAATACTTGACGATGCTGTAATTGAAAGTAACAGCATTATTGCTGCAGGAGCAGTTGTTACAAAAGGTACTGTAGTAAAATCGGGGTCGGTATACGGTGGTTCGCCTGCAAAAAAAATTAAGGATTTAAGTCCCGAATTGTTAAAAGGCGAAATTGAGCGTATTGCTACTAATTATAGTATGTATGCCTCGTGGTACAAATAACATAAATTAAACGACCAAACAAATCATCGATCATTATAAAGTTTTTATCAGGATTCTTTTTCAGGCTCATTTAACACGAGTGCATCGTACAGAATTTCGACCGGATGGTATGCTTTGCGCCCTGTGCCGTGTTCTATTTGCTCACGACAGCTTGTTCCGGGAGCAGCAATAATTACCTCTGGTGCACTACTACGAACAGCAGGAAACAAAACCATTTCACCAATTTTCATCGATAATTCGTAATGATTTTTCTCGTAACCAAATGCTCCGGCCATTCCACAACATCCCGAAGGTATCTCTTCGGCAGTGTAATTTTCGGGAAATTTCAACATTTCTATCGAGGTTTTGCTTGTTGCAATTGCTTTTTGATGACAGTGTGCATGGAGTTTTATATGCACTTTGTTACGTGTAAATTTATCGGCAGTAATGATGTTATTGTTTACTTCGCGCATAAAAAATTCATCAAATAAAAAACAATTTTCAGCCAGTTTTTTTGCCTGCAAAGATAAATCACCATGCAGCAACTCGGGATATTCGTCTCGAAACGACAGTAAGGCCGAAGGTTCGATACCGATAAGCGGGGTTTCTGATGTAATAATATCTTTTAAATACTTTACATTAAACTCTGCTATTTTTTGTGCTTTTTTCAATAAACCTTTCGACATGTATGTACGACCACTATATGTATGCTTTGGAATAATAACTTCATAACCGAGTTTTTCGAGCAACAAAACAGCTTTAATCCCCACAGCAGAATCGCTTGTGTTTAAAAATTCGTCGTTAAACAAATAAACTTTTTTAGATGGTTTTATTGGCTTTAGCTCCTTAATGTGCTTTTTATTCCATTTTTTCAGTGATATTTTTGCGGGCAAAGGCAAAGGCCGCTTTTGTGAAAATCCGGCAACTTTTTTTATTAGAGCAGCAAAGAGTTTATTTCGAAAAATGATTTTTGAGAAAGGATAAAACACACCTGCCAGGTGCATCAAGCCGGGATAATGAGCAATAATTTTTACTGACAACGGAACCGGATTGGCATCGTAATGGTTTTGCAAAAAATCGGCTTTAAGTTTGGTAATATCAACCCCCGATGGGCACTCGCTTTTACAAGCCTTACACGACAAACATAAATCAAGTGCTTCGAAAACCTGTCGACTATCGGCCCAATGCATAGTTTGCTTACGGGTTAACATTTCTCGCAAAATATTTGCACGTCCACGTGTTGAATGCAACTCATCGTGTGTAACCATAAAACTTGGACACATTGTACCTCCCTCGGCTTGCGATTTACGACAATCGGCCGATCCGTTACATTTTTCGATTGCACGAGCCATACCCAGGCTTGTTTTGTACGAAAAATAGCTGTTTAGATTTGGGAGTTCGCTGGCACTTTCATATCGCAACGACTGATTCATTGGCGGTGTATCGGTTATTTTTCCGGGGTTGAAAATATGCTTTGGATCCCAAACATTTTTTAATTGCTTCAGAATTGAATATATTTTATCTCCAAGCATTAGTGGAATAAATTCTCCGCGTAAACGGCCATCGCCATGTTCACCACTAAGCGAACCTTTAAATTTTTTTACTAATTGAGCAGTTTGCTTAGCCAGCAATCTGAATATTTCGACATCTTTTTCATTTTTCAGGTTTAAAATTGGCCGCAAATGCAATTCGCCCGTAGCAATATGTGCATGATATACCGATTCTAACTGATACTGATTTAAAAGCATTTTAAATTCGCTTAAAAAATCGGGGAGCAAATCAACCGGTATAGCTGTATCTTCGACCACCGAAACAGGTTTAGCATCGCCCGGCATATTCGACAATACTCCAAGCCCGGCAGTACGTAAAGCCCATACGCGAGCAATATTTTCGCCCCACACCAATGGAAAATGATATCCATAGTTTTGTGCACGCATTGATTGTTCAATATTTTGTGCCTTCAGTTCAATTTCTTCGTGTGTATTGCCCCATAATTCAATAATAAGAATAGCCTGAGGATCATCTTGAATAAAAAAACGATTTTTATTTTGTGTGATGTTTTCTTTTGTCAGATCAAGAATCTTTTTATCCATTAACTCAACTGCCGATGGCTTATGCTTCAATGCAATAAGATTTGCATAAAAAGCATGCTCAAGTTGAGAAAAATGTACGCACATCAATGCTTTGAGAGGAGGAGGAAGTGCTTCGGCATGCAGTTTCATTTGGATAACAAACGCCAATGTTCCTTCGGAACCTGCTATGAGTTTAGCCATATTAAACAGCTCTCCATCAAAAGAAAAAGGTTTCATTTGAGCCAAAATATCGAGTGCATACCCGTTGTTTCGTCGGGGTACCGATTTGTGTGGGTATTGCTCTTCAATTTCAACCCGGTTTTGATCATTTTGCAAAACGTGGTTTACAAAACGGTAAATATCGCCTTCGAGATTGGGAAGTAAGCATTTTTGTTGAAATTCAGTCTCGGTAAGGCTTTTGAATATTGCTTCGCTTCCATCGCTTAGTAGTGCTGTTACCTCGAGAATATGTTCGCGTACGCTGCCATAAACCAAAGAATGCAAACCGCAACTGTTATTTCCAAGCATTCCGCCCATGGTACATCGATTTGCCGTTGATGTTTCGGGGCCAAACATTAAATTGTGCTTTTTCAATTGGCGGTTTAAATCCGAGAGCACAACTCCGGGTTGGACACTTACCCATTTCTTGTGTGGATTTATTTCGATTATTTGATTTAAAAATTTTGAAATATCAACAACAATTCCGCTACCAACAACCTGACCAGCAAGCGAAGTTCCGGCTCCCCGGGGAATAAGCGATAAATTATTATCGCGGGCAAAGTTTATAAGTTTTTTTATATCGTCGGTATTTTGCGGAATTGCAACAGCTATTGGCACTTCACGATATGCCGAAGCATCGGTTGCATAAAGCAGTCTCGATATTTTATCGAATCGGAATTCGCCTGTAAAAATACTGGCAAATTTTTTCAATTTAGTATTGCTATGTTTCAGTGAACTCATTACTACCCTATTTCAACAACAGTAATTCCGGCTCCACCAAACTGCACATGCTCGTCGGCAAACGAGCGCACAGCCGGTTCCGATTTTAAATAATTTCTAATTACTTCTTTTAGTATTCCAAAACCTTTTCCGTGCAAAATTCTCACTTTTGAAGCACCGGTCATAATTGCCTCATCAATAAATGTCTGAATATTTGATAATGCCTCGTCGGCTCGTTGTCCACGAACATCGATATCGGGTTTAAACTCTAATTTTTTATTTACAAGCTGGCCTGCACGCTTTAACGAATCGGGGCTTGCAAACATTTTGTCTTCTTTTTGCTTACGTTTTGCCTCGTTGCCCGATATATGCTCAATTTTATCGATTGAAACAGTTGATAATAAATTACCCAGTGAAACCACCACTTTGTTTTTATCAATATCGATAATTTCACCAATGCTACCCGTATTTTTTAATCGAATTTTATCGCCGGGTGCAAACTGTGGTTTAAGCTTTTTTTGTGTTTTCGGGTTATCTTTCTCAGACTCGTTTTTATTTTTTTGTTTTTGAGCTCTTCGTTTTTCGCGTTGTTTTATTTGCTCAATTTTACGAGCTATATCTTTTTCGTCTTTCGAGTCAGATTTTTTGAGATTATCGGCTTTATCTGAAAGATTTTTTCGTACAATTTTCACTTTATCTTTTTCGGCCTGACTTTCCCGAATTTCTTTAATTGTTTTTTCGATAATTTTGTTTGCTTCAAGAATAATTTCCTGCGCTTCGTGCTTAGCCTTTGCAATAATTTCTTTACGTTGTTTTCGGGTATTTTCGAGTTCGATTTTGTACTCATCGCTTAAAGAATCGAGCGAGCGCTCAACTTTACGAATACGAGTCCGTTTGTTTTCCCAATATTGTTTATCGCGCACAATTTCGCGCAGATTTTTATCGTAATCAATGTGTTCTTTACCAAGTTTATCGGTAGCTTCCTGCAATATTGACTCAGGCAAGCCAATATTGCGTGCAATTTCGAAAGCAAACGAGCTGCCGGGTTTTCCCACCTGCAATTCAAATAATGGCCTGAGTTTATTCTGATCGTAGAGCATTGCTCCGTTTACAATTCCTTTATTTGACGAACCAAAATGCTTTAGATTTGTGTAGTGAGTAGTTATAATTCCGTATGTTTCGAGCTGATTAAGCCGGTTAAGTACAGCCTCGGCAATTGCACCACCCAACATTGGCTCGGTTCCTGTTCCAAATTCATCAATTAAAACCAACGATTTGGAGTTACAATTCTCAACAAAATATTTCATATTGAACAAATGCGAAGAATAGGTACTTAAATCGTTATCCATCGATTGTTCGTCGCCAATATCAATAAAAACCGAATCGAACACACCTACCCTCGAACCTTCGGCTAAAGGTATAAGCATACCGCACTGTAACATATACTGAATAATACCAACAGTTTTAAGGCATACCGATTTACCTCCTGCGTTTGGCCCCGAAATAAGCAGAATTCGGTTGGGCTCATCGAGCCGCAATTTTAGAGGAACAACTGTACGGTTTTCTTTTTTTAGAGCTTGCACCAGTAAAGGATGTTTAGCCTGATGCCAATCGAAAAAAGGTTCATTGCGCAAATCGGGCTTTACACATTCAAATTGGCGGGCAAACAATGCTTTAGCGCGTATAAAATCAATGTTGCCCAAAAAGTAATACAACGAAACCAACTCATCAATTGAAGGGCGAATACTTTCGGAAAACGACACAAGTATTTTTATGATTTCGCGTTTTTCTGAATTTTCAAGTTCGCGCAAGCGATTGTTCATTTCAACAATTTCGGCCGGCTCAATAAACGCTGTTTTTCCGCTGGCCGATTCGTCGTGTACTATTCCGCTAATTTTCTTTTTATTAGCCGACAACACCGGAACAACCGGACGCCCGTCGCGTATTGCTACAGTCGTATCTTCGTCAACAACACCATCGGATTGCAACTGGCGCAGTATTTGGTGCATTTTTTTACTGATATTTCCTTGCAGTGAAAAAAGTTGTTTGCGAATATCACGGAGTTCATCCGAAGCATTATCTTTAATTTTTCCATGTTTATCGAGAATTGTATCGATAGCCGACAACACCGAAACGAAAGATGCATTTTGAGGCAACATCGATTTTAACAATGGAAATTTATTTTCTTTATCGGCTGCAAAAAAACTGAATATTGCACGTAACGATTCGAGTGAACGACGCAGGTTAAACAGTTCAGATGTTTCGAGATATGTACCTTCGACCCGTATTTTTAATAATGATTTTCGAAGATCGAAATAATGGCTTGTGGGAAAATTATCGTGCTCACGCAGAATATATAAAAACTCATTAACCTTTGATGTTTCGATATTGATTGTTTCGAAATCGGAACTAAACGACAAAGAATCGACATTTTCTTTTGCCATTTCGCTCAGACAATATGCTTGCAACATTTGCCGCACACGGTCGAAACCAATTTTACTTTCAAAATTTTCGGGATATATCGACGACATATCTATGTTTAGAGTTCAAAATTCTATTCGATGATAGACAAAATATCGGATAAATTAAAGGGTTTTGCAACCAGTTCGTTCATTCCTACACTTTTACAATACTCAGCTTCTTCGGGTTGATTATTGGCAGTAGTTGCAATAATTGTGATTTTTTTGTCGCTTTGTTTTTTTTCCTCTTCCCGACGTATACGTTTTGTTGCTTCGTATCCATCCATTACAGGCATTTTTACGTCCATTAAAATTACATCGTACTCGTTAGCAAGAAATTTTTCAACAACCTGTTCACCGTTTACGGCATAATCAATTAATTGAGCAGCGGGTTTTAGAATAAAATCTGTTACCTTGATATTTATGGGATTATCGTCGGCAACTAAAAACCTGTATTTTTTCATTTCTGTCATTTCATCCGATTTTACTCATATCAATAATATGCAATGTTTTATTCTATTGCGAATTTATTAAGTGTTTTATGCTAAAAAATCAATTTTTCAAATCTTTTTCAAGAACAATACTAAAATAAAAAGTTGAACCAACACCTTTTTGGCTATCAACCTTAAGTTCGCCTCCCATCATTTCGATAAGGTTTGAACAAATTGCAAGGCCAAGTCCGCTTCCACCATATTTTCGTGTTGTTGACGAATCAACCTGAGTAAAGGATGCAAATATAACATGAATTTCGTTATTGCTTAAACCAATTCCGGTATCGTGTACTTTTATTTCGAATCCAAGCTCTTTGTTATTTTGGTGAGTACAAAGCACATCAACGGTAACAACACCGTTGGATGTAAATTTCAGGGCATTATTAATCAAATTGTCAAAAACCTGTTTAAGCCTGAACTCATCACCAATAAGAGGCGTTTTACAAAGTTCATCGACATTAAAAAACAGTTGATTGTTTTTCTCGGCTTTTAAATTCTGCATCGATTCTTCAACAGCTTTAATCGTAGTATAAAAATCGAATGGTTTTTGAATAATTTTCATTCTGCCGTTTTCGATTCGAGACAAATCAAGAATATCGTTAATAATGGTAAGCAGGTCGTAGCCCGATTTTTTAATAATTGACAATAAACGCAACTGATCGGGATTTAAGCCCTGCAGCTCAAGCACTTTCGATATTCCGATAATTCCGTTTATCGGAGTACGTATTTCGTGACTCATGTTCGAGAGCAGGTTGTTTTTTTCGGTGTATTGTTCTTGTTTTTTTGATATGGATTCTTTGAGCTGTTGTTTAATAATTACCTGTTCGGTTATATCGTAAGCCACACCAACAAGGCCAATTATCCGATCCGTATCATCATCATCGCGTATAGGTATTTTTGTAGTTGAATGCCAACGCACTTCATTATCGTTCGAAAAAGATTTTTCGATGTTGTTAACAATTGATTCGCCGGTTTCAAAAATCGTTAATTCAGTGTTTCGGAATATGTCGGCCTCGTTTTTCGGGAAAAAATCGTAATCGGTTTTACCAATCATTTGCGAAGTAGAATGAGCCCCCATAATACCTGCAAGTGATTTGTTTACGCGAGTATATTCTGATTTAATATTTTTATAAAATATCGGGAAAGGGATATGATCGATTAACTGTTGAAGTGAATCGCAATTGTCTGAAAGCACTTTATTGGCTTTTACAATATCGCTAACATCGCGTGATATACCAACAGTACCTACTGCAACATTTTTTTCATCAATTATTGGAACTTTTATTGAATTAAGCCATTTTGTTTTTCCGTTTTTAGTGATTTTTTCGATTTGGTTCACTGCCGATCGCTCAAAAAGAATTTTTTGTTCATTTGCAAAAGCCACTTTAGCAATCTCTTCATCAAAAAAATCAAAATCGGTTTTACCAATGGCCTCGCTTTCCGAATCGACTCCAATAAGTTGTGCCTGAGCGTTATTTATGCTAATAAATCGGCTGTCTTTATCTTTAAAATAAATCGAATCGGGCATATTATCCATTAAAGCACGAAGCATTGTTTGTTCGGAAAGAGGATTTTGTATATCTGATTTTTTTTCAGAAATAAGTTGGTACAATCCAACAATTCCGATAATTACACCATCGCGTAAATGAGGATATTTTGCGAACGATAACCATTGTCGGTCTCCGTTTTTAAAAACAATTTCTTTTTCGATGTTGGTAAAAGCCTGTCCGTTTTTCAGAATTTGCTGATCGAAAGCAGAAAAAGCCAAAGCACTTTGCTCATCGAGTAAATCTGAATCGGTTTTTCCAATTAAATCATCCATCCCCGCCAAATCGAAATCACTCATAAACAATTGGTTTGAGCCAACATAAACCCCCGAAACATTTTTCCAAAAAAAACGAAGCCCTGCACCATCAACAAGATGTTCGATCTCGCTTACCGATGTATTGAGCAATTTGCGTGTAAGTACAGTTTGCGAATACCCTAATAAGCTTTTTTTTGAAACACTCAAAGCACATTGCAGCTGCACACGGTCAAAATTAACAGGCAAATAATAATCGCTGATTATTTCAATTTTTTTATTGTTTTCAATCTCGCGTTCACTTGAGTATACATAAATTATAAAATTGTTGATTGATAAGCGATGTAATTGACTATAAAAGTTTTGCACAACATCAGTATCGATAAAATACACACAGTCGCGCCATACCATATTTACACCCGAAAAATATAAATCTGCATTTGTTTGGTTTACAGTAATTGCATGATCAATTTTTGATGCAGCAATGCGTATTCGTTTATTCAGTTCATCGTGAGAAAAAAGCTGTATAAGTTGAATCATCCCTCATTTAATTTTGTGCATAAAACTATGCATTTTTATATAATAATTATGCCGATATCTCATCATCCGGAAACGTATCGTTCCACTCAGTGCAAAAACTCTTTATTTCGGTTTTCATTTCTTTTCGTAAAAGCAAAATTCCGATTAAATTAGGAATTGTCATCAGAGCAATGGTAATTCCCGAAAAAATCCAAACCAAAGTAGTATCGGTAAAAGCTGCTAAAAAAAATCCCAATACATATACAAGGCGATAATATGGCACATATTTTAACCCAAAAATATACGTAACTGCTCTGTCTCCGTAATACGACCAACTAATGGCTGTTGAGAATGCAAATAAAAGCAAGCCAATAGTCACAATGTATTTCCCCCATTGTCCAAACCAACTGCGCGAGAATGCCTCAGCTGTTAATGGTGCACTGTGTATTAATGATTTACCATACAAATACATATCGTTTGTATTTACAATACTGCCTTTATTTACGTCGATAGTTCCGGTAAATAAATCATTTGCATTGGTGTATACTTTTACATTCTCGGCAATTGACCGGCTGTGCATTATTGTGACTGGATTTTGAATAATTCCATCATTCACCATTAGTTTACCCGAAAACTCATCAATTCCTTTTCCTGTATGTAAATAAGCTTTAAGAAAATCAATATTTTCAGAGTTGGAATCAGTATACCTGCCATCGAGCACTAGCATATCGGTATTTTGAAAATGATTTTCGATTTTTTCGGACCATACCCCCGAAGCCAATAAAGTAAACCCGGTAATTGTACAAATAATAATTGTATCGATAAAAGGTTCGAGCAAAGCAACCATACCTTCGGATACAGGTTCGTGAGCACGTGCAGCAGCATGTGCAATTGGAGCCGACCCCTGTCCTGCTTCGTTCGAAAACAACCCTCGGTTTACGCCCCGGTTAAATGCAAATGCAATACCTGCACCTAAAAATCCTCCTGTTGCTGCTGTTCCGGTAAATACATCGTGAATAATTGTAAAAAACGAAGGAATAATATTTTGATAGTTAAACAAAATAACGGCAAAAGCTCCAATTAAATAAATAAAAGCCATAATGGGTACCAGCCTTACAGTTACCTGAGCAATGCGTTTTATACCGCCAATAATGACTATTGCAAGCAAACCCGCCAGTACAGCACATGTAACTACTTTACTTATGCCAAAAGTAGCAAACATCGAATTCGATATTGAATTAATTTGCGGTAAATTTCCGGTACCAAACGATGAAAAAATTGTGGCAACAGCAAATATTGCTGCAAGCCATTTCATTTTTAAACCATTTTTCATGTAATACATTGGTCCACCACTTATTGTTCCATCGGAAGTTTTTTCGCGATATTTATGCGATAAGCTTACTTCAACAAACTTTGTTGTCATACCTAAAAAAGCCGTAATAAGCATCCAGAATAAAGCAGCCGGGCCGCCTAAATGTATTGCCAGTGCAACACCTGCAATATTTCCGGTTCCAACTGTCCCCGACAAAGCTGTAGTTAATGCCTGAAAATGCGATGTATCACCCTGATCACCTGTACGGTCAAATTTACCCCGCACAATTTTTAATGCAACTCCGAAAAAACGTATTTGCGGAAATTTAAGGTATATTGAAAAAAATAAGCCTGTTCCTAACAATAAAAGAACAAACCACAGTGATCCTCCAATGTGCGAGTCGAGAAATAAAAGCAAATCGCTTAGTTTTTGCATCGATTAAGATTTTTGCATTTTTTAATTTACAAAGGCCACAAAATAGCAATAAAATACAAAACTAAAACACCTAAAATACTATATTTACAAATCAGTTTTCGACAAATTGTATTGACACATATTCACTAAATATTAAAAAACAATGCTCGACATTATTCTTATAATACTTGGAATATTCTTTTTACTTCTGGGATTAATAGGATGCATACTCCCGGTGTTACCCGGCCCCCCGTTATCGTATGTTGGTTTGTTGTTTTTACATTTCACATCGCGATATAGTTACTCATCCGATTTTTTAATTTTATGGGCAGTAATTGCAATTGGAGTTACAATAATCGATAATGTAATTCCCATATGGGGAACAAAAAAATACGGTGGAAGCAAAATAGCTGTATGGGGATCGATTGTTGGATTACTTATTGGCTTGTTTGTTTTTCCTCCGTTTGGAATTATTGTTGGCCCGTTTGTAGGCGCAGTACTTGGAGAGCTTATTAATGGAAAAGAAACACGCGATGCATTTAAATCGGGCTTTGGTGCTTTTGCCGGTTTTATGGGTGGTATTATTCTAAAACTTGTGGCCTCGGGGCTCATTACCTTTAATTTTTTCAAAACCCTTTTTTAATCAAAAAAAAACCGCCCGAGATAATTCGGACGGCATTGGGAGTTATTGAATTGGGAGTATATTAAAGGGGAGATCTTTAATATATAGACACAAAATTGATTGAATAATTCTGGCCAGACAAATATTTTCGTTTTTTTCGCACTCAATTAAAAATGAAAGTTCAATTTTAATCGATAAAGTCAATTTACTTATTAATTAAACGATATTTTTTGCCCCATTATTTTTCGCTATTTTTGGCATTCAATATTAAATCGATATACATTGGAAATACAATTAAACATATCAAACGCCATATTGCTGCTTACTGCTTTTATAATACTGGCAGCAGCACTCACATATTTTATCTATTTTTTCAAAAAAAACACAAACGAGTTTACAGCAAAACAGCGACTGACAGTTAGCACATTACGATTCGTGTCAATTTTTTTCATCTTATTTTTGTTGTTGTCGGCTATAATTGAACGTACAGTAACAAAAAAGGAAAAACCTATTTTACTTGTGGGAATCGACAATTCAGAATCGATAGTTAGCCATAGTACAAATACAAAAATTGTTGATCAAATTTTAAGAGAGATTGAATTCGAACTTGAAAATAAATTTAAAATTGAGCCCTTGCTTTTTGGCGATCAAATCGAAAAATCGCGTACACCCGATTATACTCACAAAAAATCAAATTATTCGAGCTTTTTAGATCAAATTCAAAAGCAATATTTCAACATGAATGTTGGGGCAATGGTTTTAATAGGAGACGGAATATATAACGAAGGACAAAATCCTGAACAAATAATATCAAAAATACAAACACCTGTTTATACTATTGGTATTGGCGACACAGTGGTTAAAACCGACCAGGCAATTACCGACATTACCCATAATCCAAATGTGTTTTTAGACAATAGCTTCCCGGTTGAAGTTGAAATGCAGTTTACCCGTTTTCAACAACCCCTTACTCAACTATCGATTTACATTGATGGTAAACTGGTAAAAAATGAAACACTGAATATTCCACAACCCGATTATTACTTGCGCAAATTGTATAATGTACATGCCGACAAAGTTGGACTCAGAAACGTAAGTGTACAATTAAGTCAAACAACCGATGAAGAAAACTTAAGCAACAACCGGCAGAATTTTGTAATTGAAGTTCACGACAATCGGAAAAAAGTATTGTTTTTATCGCAAGGGCCACACCCCGACATTGGAGCTCTAAGCTCGACACTACAAAAGCAAGCAAATTTTAATATTACTTCGGAAGATATTTATTTTTTTGATGGCGATATACATGAATATGATCTAATTGTACTGAATCAGCTCCCCAGTGCAAGAACACGCACAAACGATTTATTTAAAGATTTAAAAGAAAGTAAAATATCGACACTTACATTAATCGGCCCCCGAACTTCAATACCTGATTTAAACAACTTACTGGCTGAATTTGAATTAAAAAACACAAACCTAACCGAAGAAAGTTTTGCATATTTCAATTCAGACTTTGCATTGTTCACACTACCTCAAAATATCAACACAACTGCCGGGGTTTACCCTCCGCTTGTAACTCCATACACCGAATACAAAATCAACAATCAATACTCAGTTGTTGCCTATCAAAAAATTAAAGGTGTTGAAATGAGCTATCCGCTTATAATGGCTGGCGAAATAAATAATGAATATAAAAGCGGAATTATTTTTGGCGAAGGAATATGGCGTTGGCGTTTACACGAATTTCAAAATTATGGCAATCAAAACTCTTTTAATCAACTTACTGTAAACCTGTTCAACTATTTAACACTAAAACAAGAACGCGAACAATTTGCAGTATCGTACCAACGAATTGTACCCGAGTTTTCGCCCATACAAATAAAAGCACAAGTATTTAACGATATTTTTGAACCGGTAAACGATGCCGAAATTCATTTTGTATTAAACGATACAAGCTTAAACCAACTTCACTATATTTTCGATCCTGCAAATTCAGGATATAAACTCAATCTTGGCTTTTTACCTGCAGGAAAATATTCTTTCGAAGCAACAACCACTGTTGCTGATAAAATTTTTACAAAAACAGGTGTTTTTAGTGTTCAGGAAATGAATATTGAACAACAAAACCTACAAGCCAATCATAAAATACTACAACATATTGCAAAAGAAACAGGCGGCTTGTTTTTACACAGCAGCAACTATAGCGATATTATAAAGCACTTAAACAATTCAGAAACAATTAAACCAAAAATGCATAAAGAGAGTTATATTTATGAATTAATTGATTGGAAATGGTTTCTGTTAATTATATTTGGCTTAGCATGTACCGAATGGTTTTTACGTAAATTTTGGGGCAGCTACTAACACACAAAAATTAAACAATAAATGGAAAAAAAATGAAGCATTTTTTCACACTATTTATTATTGTATTGATTTCGGCCAACAGCTTTTCGCAAATTAAAAGTTTTAGAGCCGAAATACCGTATCAACCCGAATATTCTATTTCAGATTCAATACAAAGCCTTACTCTTCTAAACCGGAGTGCTACACCAAAATTTAAAAATTACAACGAAGTCGATCTGCAGGTCGAATTTTATAAAAAAGGCTTTGAAACCGACGCAATAATACTCGATAGCTTAGTTGCCGATACAACCTTAAAAGTGATGGGGAATTTACTTTTCGAATCGATGCGGTTTGATGTGGTAATTCCCGTATACAATACAATTATCCGCACCCTCCCATTTAATAAAACACCCGAAATTTTATCGTGGAATTTTGTTGAAGAAATGTGCACACTATACAATACCGACGCACTGCTTGTTCTCGAAAATCAATCGATAAGAACAGTTACAAACTATGCATCGGGATACAATTACGATTTACTTGTACCAGAAAAATACCATTATACTTCGATGGATTTTTACAGTCGCACACATTGGCGAATGTATTATCCTAAAAGTAAAACTGTTGTACTTGATTTAATAACAAACCACGACACCCTTTACTGGGATAATTATTCATACGATATTGTGAGCCTCTATTCCGAAATACCTTCGGTAAAAGGTGCTGCAATAATAACCGGCATTAATAACGCCTTTGATATTGCCGAAAAAATTACCCCACAATGGAAATCCGAAATCAGATACTATTATTTAATACGAAATAAAAACATCGATAAATCGGTACAACATGCAGCCGAAGGTAAATGGAACGAAGCTCTCGAAAACTGGCTCAAATATGCCAAAACCGGACGAAAAATTAAACGAAGTAAAATATTACACAACATTGCTTTGGCTTACGAAATGACCGGAAATATTGACAAAGCCATTGAAATTGAAACTCTGTCGGTAAAAACCTATTACCGATCGGTTACAAACCACTATCTAAAACAACTCATTAAGCGAAAAGAATTATTAAAAAAGGAATAAACTTTCCATCAATATAAAATACCAAAACACCACATACACAATAAATTAAAAAATCTATGAAACGATTTATACTTATATTTCTTGTAGTGCTCACAGCCTACTCATGTTCGTTACAAAAAAAAGCAACTCAAAAAATAATAACACCAGTTATTTCCGATATACAAATAAATAACACAATCAATCAGAGTGTTGAAGAATTACTCCAGGGACAATGGCTTAGTACATTTTTACTCGAAAACGATTCACGTCCAACAATCACTACCACAACAATAAAAAACAACACACAAGCACAAATAAACACCGAGAATATATATACCCAAATTGACAATCTGCTGACGCAATCGGGTCAGGTGCGCGTAATAAAATCCGATTCGGTGCAACGTCAACTTACACCACAGCAAATAAGCCGGGGAAAAAGTATTGACTACGGAATTTCGGTAAATATTGAAAAAAATCCCATTCAAAACACCACAAAATATACATTTATACTTTCTTTGTGGAATGATATTTCGGACACTGCAATTCAACAGATCGAAAAATCAATCGAATAATTTTCAAACAACATATAATGAATAACTTTAAACCAACAACTTACCAATTGCAATCGCTTTGTTGCAATACTATTTTCGACGATACTGATTGGGAGCTTGAGTGCCCACACAACGAAAAACCGGCATTAATACGTGCCATATACCATAAAAAACAAATTGAAATTCACGAAAACCTTCCGGGCTTATACAAATTTTCGGACTGGATACCCATCAACCGTATTCTCGAAGGCTCGGGAGCTCCGATAACATACAAAAGCGAAGGACTCGCCAAGGCTTTGGGGCTTAACAATTTGCACATAACATTTAACGGTTACTGGCCCGAAAAAGGAGCACATATGCAAACCGGAACATTTAAGGAATGCGAAGCCTACTCAGTATGTGCCCGAAAAAACCAACGACACGATAAAATAATGGTAGTAGCTTCGGCCGGTAACACCTCCCGGGCTTTTGCCAAAGTATGTTCCGAAAATAAAATACCCTTGCTGCTTTGCGTTCCACAAGATAATTTGTCGTCGATGTGGTTCGAAAAAGAGCTTGACCCATGTGTTAAATTAGTTGCAACTGAATCGGGTACCGATTATTTCGACGCAATTGATTTATCAAACATTGCAAGCCAAATGGACATGTTTTACCCCGAGGGCGGAGCAAAAAATGTTGCACGAAGGGATGGAATGGGACTTGCAGTTGTATCGGCTGTTACTACAATTGGCCGTATTCCCGATTATTATTTTCAGGCAATAGGAAGTGGCACAGGCGCCATTGCTGCATGGGAAGCAAATTTGCGCTTTATTGAAGATGGCCGCTTTGGAAAGAATAAAATGAAACTCATTGTTTCGCAAAATGCTCCGTTTTTACCAATTAAAGATGCCTGGGACGCAAAATCACGAAACTTATTGCCTTTTGACGACGACGATGCCCGCAAACAAGTTGAAATTGTTAATGCCAAAGTACTAACAAACCGCAGACCTCCCTACTCGCTTATAGGAGGTTTGTTTGATGCTTTGAGCGATACAAACGGTGAAGTTATGGCAGCAACAAACCAGGAAGCTGAAAACGCTGCTCAACTATTTCTCGAAACCGAAGGAAATGACATAACATCGGCTGCTGCTGTTGCCGTTGCATCGCTTATTGAAAAAGTTAACAAGGGAAATATTGATAAAGACGCATGCATAATGCTTAACATAACCGGCGGTGGTACCGAAAAATTTAAACAATCGCATAAACTGCACTACATGCAACCCGAAATTATTTTCCCGGTTAATCCCTCACCCGACGTAGTAAAAGCAAAACTTGCAAATCTGTTTAAGTAACAAAAACATTTTTTATACAACAAACGGGCTGCAAAAATATTTTTGCAGCCCGTTTTTATTGGTCGGTAATTATAATAAATTACAAATTAACTGTTTTCGAGTAAAAATCGTTCAGCATCAATTGCTGCCTTACATCCCGATCCGGCAGCTGTAACAGCCTGACGGTATTGAGAATCCATAACATCGCCACAGGCAAACACTCCGGGAACTTTTGTTTTTGAAGTGTTTTCGGTGGTTTGAATATATCCTACCTGATCGAGATCGAGATAATCTTTAAAAATATCGGAGTTTGGCTTGTGCCCTATTGCAAGAAAAAATCCGTCGATTTTAATTTTCACAAGCTCTTCGTTGTTTTCGCCTTTGTTTTTATATAACTCGGCACCTTCAACAACTCCATCGCCAAACAAGCCTTTTGTTTGATGTTTCCACAACACTTCGATATTTGGAGTTTTCAACACTCGCTCCTGCATTACTTTCGAAGCTCGTAATTGGTCTCGCCGAACAATCAGATACACTTTATTGCATAAGCCCGAAAGATAAAGTGCTTCTTCGGCAGCTGTATCGCCACCTCCTACTACGGCTACATCTTTGCCCCGGTAGAAAAAACCATCGCATGTTGCACAAGCCGAAACCCCACTGCCTGCATATTTCTTTTCGTCGTCAATTCCAAGATATTTTGCTGTAGCGCCGGTTGCAATAATCAGCGATTCGGCCTCAATAATTTTTTTATTGTCAATCGTTACTTTAAAAGGACGTTTCGATAAATCGGCTGCAGTTGCCATACCCCAGCGTATATCAGCATCAAAACGCTGTGCTTGTTTTTTTAAATCTTCCATCATTACCGGTCCGGTAACACCTTCGGGGTAACCGGGAAAATTTTCAACTTCGGTAGTTGTTGTTAATTGCCCTCCGGGTTGTAGCCCTTCGTACAATACCGGTTTTAAATTAGCACGAGCAGCATAAATTGCAGCTGTATATCCTGCAGGGCCCGAACCAACGATTAAACATTTTATTTTTTCAGCTTCGCCTTCAATTTTTTTATCAGGTTTTTCGGCCGATAAATTCATTGTATCAAACATAGTTTTATATTTTTAAATTATTGACAGTATTAATTTGCTCCAAAAGTAGCAGGAATACGAATTATTGAAAGTGATTTTTGTTACAAACATATTTTTTAAATCAAGACACAATTTAATAAAAAAAACGTGTTTCAATGATTTTTCACTCTATCATTAAATTTTTAGCAAACCTGATTTACATGCATAAGAAAGTGCACATTACGTTAAGTATAAGAATAGTAGCCGACTGCGTGGTACTTACCTGTCAAGTTGTAAAAAAAAAGTTAAAGCGGGCTAAAACCCTTTATTTTACTACTGATCCGGCTATTATTTTTATACATTGTTGTGCGGTCGGCGTTTATTATTATCCCAACGATAAGTTTTGATTCAATTCTACATTAAAACTAATCTTTGCATTTAAGGCTCTAAAAACTTTTAGAATTGTTTCAAATCTTGCGTCGTTCAAATTATTCTCAATCTTTGAGATTTGAGCCTTTTTCACGCCTACTAATTCACCAAGTTGAGCTTGAGTCATATTCTTCTCAAGTCTGATTTGTTTTATTGTTTGACCAAGGACATCCAAGCGAAGTTCTTCCTCAAAAGCATCTCGCTTTT
>CAZARW010000048.1:0-22108 GCA_964487645.1 uncultured Prolixibacteraceae bacterium | reverse complement strand
CATCGTCGAGTGTAATGGTAACCGATTGAGGCGGAAAGGCTTTTTCGGGTTCTCCATCGTAAGTTACAATTGATTTTACGGTTGATGTTTTACGCGATGGCAGCACCATAATCTGATCGCCTTTTTTAACAATACCCGAGGCTATGCGAGCAGTAAATCCTCTGAAATCGCGGTCGGGGCGGTTCACATATTGAACCGGGTAGCGGAAATCTTCAAAATTGCGGTCGCTGCTAATGTGTACATTTTCTAAAAATTCGAGTACACTTTTGCCATGATACCAAGGCATTTCTTTTGAGTTTTCGACTACGTTTTCGCCTTTAAGAGCCGAAAGCGGAATAAACTCAACATCGGGGATATTGAGTTGAGTAACAAAGTTTTTATAGTCGGAACAAATTTGGTCAAAAACTTTTTTATCGTAATTTACCAAATCCATTTTATTAACAGCCAAAACAACGTGCTTAATGCCCAGCAGCGAGACTAAAAAAGTATGTCTACGGGTTTGTGTAATTACCCCTTTTGTAGCATCAATAAGAATAACGGCAAGGTTCGCAGTTGAAGCACCTGTAACCATGTTTCGGGTATATTGCTCATGTCCCGGGCAATCGGCAATAATAAATTTTCGTTTGTTTGTGCTAAAATACCTGTAAGCCACATCAATTGTGATTCCTTGTTCGCGTTCGGCTTTAAGGCCGTCGAGCAGCAATGCATAATCGATTTCTTCGCCGGCATGTCCAACACGTTTGCTGTCGCGTTCGAGAGCAGCCAGTTGGTCTTCGTAGAGCATTTTACTGTCGAACATTAAGCGGCCTATAAGCGTGGATTTTCCGTCATCAACCGATCCGGCAGTAAGAATTCGCAGCAGGTCTTTTTCTTCGTCCTGGGCTAAAAATTCATGAATATCGAGGTTTCCTTGTTGGTATCCGGTTGGCGATGAGTTGTTGTTTTGCTTTTTGTCGTTATTTGTTGTCATCATTTTTTTTAAAATTAGTACCCGATAGTAATCGTGGCGAATGGATGTTTCAAAAAAAAGTTTAAATTTTTTGTCTAAAAGTAACCTTCTCTCTTTTTTTGTTCCATACTAGCTTCCTGGTCAAAATCGATAACCCGGGTAGTGCGTTCCGAAACTTTCACGGTCATCATTTCTTTCACAATTTCCTCAATAGTCGAAGCGTTTGATTCAACCGCACCGGTAAGAGGGTAGCATCCCAGGGTACGAAAACGCACCATTTTCATTTCGGCTTTGTCGCGCAGTTCTTTAGGCATACGCTCATCGTCGGCTAAAATAAGGCTTCCGTCGATATTTACAATCGGGCGTTCTTTGGCAAAGTACAGGGGTACTATGGGTATTTTTTCGAGTCGTATGTATTGCCACACGTCGAGTTCGGTCCAGTTCGAAATTGGGAATACCCTGATTGATTCGCCTTTATGTACTTTAGCGTTGAAAATATTCCACAATTCGGGACGTTGATTTTTAGGATCCCATTGGTGGTATTTATCTCTGAACGAGAAAATGCGTTCTTTAGCGCGCGATTTTTCCTCGTCGCGACGGGCACCTCCAAAAGCAGCATCGAACTTGTATTTGCTTAAGCCTTCGAGTAAAGCTTGGGTTTTCATCACATCGGTATGTACTTTGCTGCCGTGTGTAAAAGGCCCGATTCCGGCTTCGTATCCTTCTTTGTTGTAATGCACTATCAGATCCCAGTTGTTTTCGCGTGCGTAGTTGTTGCGAAAATCGATCATTTCTTTAAATTTCCATTTTGAGTCGATATGCATCAACGGAAACGGAACTTTGCCCGGATAAAAGGCTTTTTCGGCAAGGCGAACCATTACCGATGAGTCTTTACCAATAGAGTAGAGCATTACAGGATTTTCGAATTCGGCAGCTACTTCGCGAATAATATGAATGGCTTCCGATTCGAGTTCTTTTAAATGACTTAAGTTATATTCTTGCATAATAATTAATGAAAATCAAATGTTGAAGTGCAAATATAGTTGTTAAAAGCAAAAAGCAATAATTGTTCGGGTTAATGTGTGTAGTCGAAACAATTTATTAAGGAGTATTTGCATGTTTCGATATTTTGCCCGGTATTGCAATTCATTTCATTGTGTTTTCAAGATGTGACTCTGAGTTTTGGGCTCATTATTTTCAATGACAAATTCACAATATTTATGTCCGTGTAATAAGGTTTTATTGAGTCCGTTTCGGTGAAATGTCAAATATTCAGGCAGGTAGGTGTTGAAAATTGCATTGTCGATTGAACACATTACAGATGTGAGTTCGGGAACATTCAAATAATTAAAAAGTTCATAAAACAAACATCTGGTCACTCTGAATTGATATTTATTTTCCGAGTCCTCAATAATTTCCATTGTGTTTAATTTTGTACTCCCTTCTTTATTTGCTTTTTGTTGATATATTTTAAGGTTTTCAAATGTTCGTTTTGTTTCAACATTTCGAAAATTTGCTTGTTGAACAGCTAAGCCCGAAGTCAAAACAGAAGTCCGCATGATTTCAAACGCCTTTTCTTTTCCAATTTTTTTACTCAACCGAATATAGATCCATGCTATTAGCGCGGTAGAGTTAATAAAATCGGAAGGTAAGTCAAGCCGGATACCTTTCTTAAATTGTTTGAACGTTAATTTTGATTTCAGCAGAAAGCCTATCGGATTCTTAATGTACCCTTTTAGAACACCTAGTAGTATTAAAGAACCGGCAGGTTTTGCAATATTGTCGATGTCGGTTTTTACTGCATTCATAACATGGCTATATCTGTATTTTTAAAATTCCCAAAACAGCGGAATCAGCATAACCGATAAAATGAATGAAAGCAGATTCAGCGGAATTCCGACTTTGAGGTAGTCTTTAAACGAATAATTTCCGAACGACTGAACAATGAGGTTTGTTTGGTAGCCAATAGGAGTTGAGAAACTTGCCGATGCCGCAATACAAATAGCGATAAAGAATGGGCGAGGATCGACGCCCATTTGCGCAGCGGCCGACATTGCAATTGGGAATGTAATTGCCGCAGCAGCGTTGTTTGTAACCACTTCGGTAAATACCATTGTAATCAGATAAATAATGGCCAACACAGCTCCCGGCCCCATGTGTTTTACCGAATTAATAGCCATCGAAGCAATGGAATCGGCAGCCCCTGAGCTCATTAATGCTTTGCTTATAGCAAAAGCCGAAGCAATGGTAATGAGAACATCCCAGCTAATGGCGCGTGCATATTTTTTGGGAGGAAAAATTTTCAATATCGCCATCATAACAGCTGCCATTGTAGCAAACAAAAACATATCGGGGGTATTGCCTCTTATTGTTGGAAGGTATTGGCCAAAGGTAGCTCCAAGTATCATAATGAGTACAGTAGCAATAGTCCATCCGATTTTGTATGTTTTTACCGGTTTTTCAACCTCGCCTTTGTCCGATATAAGGAAAAATATTTTCGATTCTTTCCAGGTTTCAACAAACTCGCTGTCGCTAAGGAGTATGAGAGAATCGCCAGCCCGCAATCGTTCTTTCGATAGGTTCGAAGTAATACTTGACCCGTTTCGGTGAATTGCCAAAACAATGCTGTTGTATCGGTTATAAAAGTCAAATTCGTCGAGGGTTGAGCCAATGCCCGGAAAGCGAGGAGCCAAAACCACTTCGATACGTTGAATTTCTTCGTTTTTAAATATCTCTTCGATGTTACCGTGAGTTTTTATCTCGAGGCCGCTTTCGTTAATAATGTTGTCGATGTTTTCTTCGTTACCCGAAACAAGCAGGTTGTCGTTTTCCTGCAAAACAATTCTCTCGGTTTGAGGGTCGAGCATAGTGTTTTGGCGTTCGACACCAACAATTGTAATGTCGTTGTTTTTTCCTAAAATCCCTTTACGAATCACTTCGCCAATGTACTTGCTGTTTTTTACAACATTAATATTGAAATAGTACTCGCGGGAGTCGATTCGTTTGCTGTTTGGTACTTTTTTGTTGTTGGGTTTTAATAAATGATGTCCGATAAACGCAATATACAACCATCCGGCCAGGGCAATAAAAATACCAATACGAGTAAGCTCAAACATGTTAAGTCCCTTAAAGCCGTTTTCGTGCATCATACCATCAACAACTAAATTTGTTGATGTTCCGATAAGTGTACAAACCCCTCCAAATATTGTTGCATAGGATAGGGGAATAAGAAATTTAGCAGGTGACATTTTGAGTTTTTCGGCCCAACGCTTAACTACCGGAGCAAAAATAATAACCACAGGAGTATTGTTCAAAAAAGCCGAAAGTGCCGATATTGGTAGCATAAGAGTTAAAAGCATGCGTGACATCGATCGTTTTTTATCGGGCAATACTTTAGTCGAAAGTTTATTTAAAATTCCAGAGTATCGAACGCCTTCGCTCACTAAAAATAATACCCCAACAGTAAGCATTCCTTTGTTTGAAAACCCCACGGCCATTTCGGACGGAGAAATGATTCCGGTAGCCATAAAAAACACTGCACCCGAAAACAATACCAGTCCGGGGCGCATGGCGTCTTTTGCCAGGGCAACAACCATTGCAATTATAACAACAATAACTATGTACGATTCAACAGTCATCAACTCACAACAAAATAAGGATTCAGTAAATTTTCTTTATTATAGAGCATTGGATTATTCTGAGGATAAACAAGCACTTTTTTTTGCGCACCCAGGGCAATGGCATGCCCTGCTGCTGTATCCCATTCCATGGTTGGCCCCATTCGGGGATAACAATCGGCACTTCCCTCGGCAACCAGGCATATTTTGAGTGAACTGCCTTTGCTAATCATTTCAAGCTCCTTGCCCTGTGTATCGAGCCGATCGATATAATCACGCGTTTGATCGCTCATGTGCGAGCGCGAACCGACTACTATATATTTGTTGTTGCTTGTTTTTAGCGGGAGCTTTTGTGCCGTATCAAAAGCCGTGTTCATGTTGTTTGTTTGGGTCGATTTATATGCCTCTCCCTTGTATGCAAAATACAGTGTACCACTAACGGGTACAAAAACAACTCCCATAACCGGGATTTGCTTGTCGATAAGAGCAATGTTTACTGTAAACTCACCATTTTTTTTGATAAATTCTTTGGTTCCGTCCAGAGGGTCAATAAGCCAGTAGGTGGTCCATTTTTTGCGTTGCTCGTATTCAATGCTTTTGCCCTCTTCGCTTAGTATGGGGTAGTTGGTTTGCAATAAGTGCGAAACAATGCTTTTGTGTGCTGCTTTGTCGGCAAGAGTTAGTGGCGAATTGTCGCTTTTGAGCTCAATGCCAAAATCAGAGCTATTGTATATTTTCAGTATTTCGTTGCCTGCATCAAGGGCTGCTTGTATCGCAATTTCGATTAAGGTTTTTGTCATGAGAACAAATGTAAACTATTCAGTAATGAACTAATAATATTGCTTGATGTATTTTCCGTTAGTTTATTTCTGTAATGTTTTGTTGAAGATGTTAAAGGCTGATATACAGCGTGTTGGTTTATGTTTGTTTTTAGTCTTTTCACAGCTTCGCCCGGTCAGTCACATTCAGTATACGAATGCCTGCCAGTCTTTTTTTTCAAACACACACGGGCTTTATAAAGCATGCCCGTACACTATTCATTACTTATCGGCCGACCATATAAGCAAAACATCTTCTTTGTTGCTTACATATTCATTTTCTTCGTCGGGATTTATAGTTATGTATTTTATTTTGAGTGAGGTAATTTCCTCAGCTTTTCGTATCAATTTTCCTAAATATTCGTAATTCAGGTTTTTGCCAACAATAATTAAATCAATAAGTTTGCTGTTTTTACCAATAGCAAAGTCACCGGTAATATATGCTTTGCTCAAATTTCCCATGCGCACTATCACCTCATCGATAATGCTGTCGATACCTGTATATTTTAATAATATGTTGTGAATATCGGGGAATAGCGGATGTTTTGTGTTGGCTTTGTAGTATTTTTTGTTGCCGTTAATTTTCGACGATAGCAAGCCGGCTTTTTCAAAGCGATTCAGTTCAAGGCGGATAGCATTTGTTGATTCGCCAAATTCCGACTCAAGGTTTCGTAAGTATGTAGTGGTCTTACTGTTTAAAAAAAACTTGAGCAAGAGTTTGATTCTTGTTTTTGATGTTATGAGGTTTTCTAGCATAGTTGAGTAAAAATACTACTCGTTTTTTGTTTTTTCAAAATTACAATAACATCAACACAAAGCCAAAATTTTTTATATATAAAATACACGATGCAGGCAGTTTAGTCTGTTTTGATAATTGTCATAATAGCAGTGTTTTACGTTGGTTTGTTGTTTTTTTAGTTGTATTGTTTAACAAAAAGCACCTGTATTGCTTACAATTTACCCACATTAAATTGTATGTATGCCTTTATATTCGCAGCATAACAATTTTATAAGCAAATTTTTATGAATAATTCTATGGAATTAAGCAAATCAACAAACATTAAATCAATGAATAAAATCCTGCGATTTACAATTTTATTAAGCCTCATTTTTTCAATAAATTCTTGTTCCGGAAATATTGATGATGTAATACCGGAAATAACATTTTCGGAAAGTCCGGTTTTATTGTCACACATGGGGCAAGATGTTAGTGTACGTGTTGAATCAAATATGAAGTGGAGTGCTGTATCGTCGGCCGAATGGTGTATTTTACAAAACGAATCGGGTGACGAAGGGATGTCAGAAGTGTATTTTGAAGTGCTTGCAAACACCACAGGTAAGGCACGTGAATGTGCTGTTGAATTTACTGTAGGCAACAGGGAAAAAACACTTTTGGTAAAGCAGCAGAGCAACCGAGTTAGTATGCAGGTTTTATGTGGCGATACAACAATTATTTATACACCACAAACAGACGGTATTTATACAATAAGTATTGATGTTGACTGGATAGTATCTGATAAACAATCATCGGAAAATGCCAGTACTTTTATTATTGCAAAAAACACAAGCGACGAACCAAGAACAGGTAATGTGGTTTTGCAGTACCCCGATAATGAACTTTACATTGAGTTTGTGCAGTTGGCATGTGCTTCAGGTACAGATAATACTGTGGAAGGAATGCAAAATGATGCATTTGCGTTGGCCTATAAAATACATCTTGGATGGAATCTTGGCAATACACTCGAAGCCATAGGAGGGGAAACAGCCTGGGGTAATCCTGAGGTAAGTGCCGAATTTATTGCTGCAGTAAAAGCTGCAGGGTTTAATGCCGTACGTATTCCATGTGCATGGAATCAGTATATCGACAATCACTCGGATTACACGATAAAAAACTCGTGGTTAATGCGTGTTCAGGAGGTTGTTGATTATTGTATCGAAAACGAAATGTATGCAATACTGAATATTCATTGGGATGGTGGATGGCTCGAAGAGAACCCGGTGTACAGTAAGCAAAATGCCATAAACCAAAAGCAATATGCATTGTGGAAACAAATTGCGAATCATTTTATTGATTATGGCGAGTATTTGTTGTTTGCCGGAACTAACGAAGTACATGCGAATTATAACACCCCAAGCACTGAAAATATCGAAGTGCAGCAATCGTTTAATCAAACTTTTGTTGATGCTGTTCGTTCAACCGGTGGCAAAAATGCATATAGAACATTAATTGTGCAGGCCTATAACACCAACATTGATTATGCATATGATAAAATGTCGATGCCAAGTGATGAGGCTCCCAACCGCTTAATTGCCGAAGTACACTATTACGATCCGTGGGATTTTTGCGGTGCTCAAAGTTCCGACAATTCGGCAACTTTTTTCTGGGGCAAAGAAGCCGGCTACACCAACATATCGGGCTGGGGGCAGGAAGATCATGCGCGCAGACAATTTGCTAAAATGAAATCGAAATTTGTTGATAAAGGCATTCCTGTAATTATGGGCGAATATGGAGCAGTTAATCGCACAGCATCACTTGTTTCGGAAGACGAAAAAGAGCTGCATCGCCAATCGAGAGCTTACTATTTGAAATATGTTACACAAAAAATGAAAGAAAACGGTATTGTTCCGTTTTACTGGGATAACGGCCATACCGGAAAGGATGGCTTTGCACTCTTTGATCGCAATACAAAAACCGTTTTCGATCAACAGGCTCTCGATGCTTTAATCGAAGGAGCCGGTGCTGGCAATTACCCGCAATAATATTGATAGTTAGATATTTATGGATTCGGAGAGCTGTGAGCCAATATTTGGAGCATAGCTCTCTTTTGTTTTTTATATGATTTTGTGATGATTTCATTACACGCATACATATCATCACAATGAACAATTATGGCATAAAGGAGTTTAGTTTTCGGTAAAAACGTTTATTTTGTACGAACTAAAAAACGGATTATGAGGGAAAGAAAAATCAGCCATTTAGAACCTACTGAGCTGTGGGGATATTTTGAAGATATATGTCGGATTCCGCGACCATCAAAAAAAGAAGATAAAATAAGATCCTTTTTGAAAGAATTTGCCGTACGAGAGAATCTGACGTTTAAAACCGATGCAGCAGGCAATGTGCTCATTTCGAAACCGGCTGCTAAAGGTTTCGAAAATCGTGCAGGAGTAATTCTGCAGTCGCACCTTGATATGGTAGGCGAAAAAAATAACAATGTAGAGCACAATTTTGAAACCGATCCGATAAAACCATACATTGACGGAAACTGGGTAAAAGCCGAAGGAACAACGCTGGGAGCCGATTGTGGTATTGGTATTGCAGCGCAACTGGCTGTGTTAAGCTCAACGGATGTTGAACACGGGCCTTTAGAATGTTTGTTTACTGTTGACGAAGAAACCGGGCTTACCGGAGCTTTTGCTCTTGAACCGGGGTTTCTGAAAGGAAAAGTATTGTTGAATCTCGATTCGGAAGACGAAGGTGAACTCTTTATAGGTTGTGCCGGAGGTATTGATACCATTGGTAAATTTGTTTATCAAAATGAAGATGCTCCGCAAAAATATTTTCCTATAAAAATTGAAGTTTCGGGTTTAAGTGGTGGCCATTCGGGCGATGATATTAACAAAGGTCGTGGCAATGCCATAAAAATTCTTGTTCGTTTTTTGTGGGATGCATACCATAAATACGGATTTAGAATACATGTACTTGAAGGAGGGAATTTGCGAAATGCTATTGCACGCGAAGCCAGTGTTGTTTTAACAGTTCAACATAACTACAAAGAAAACCTTGTGGCCGATTTTAATGTGTTTAAACACGAAATTTCTGAAGAATATAAACTTACTGAACCCAATTTAAAACTTAATTTAGGATCAACCGATGCCCCCGAACGGGTTATTGATGAAAAAACAACTCTTCATCTTATTAATGCGTTGTTTGTTTGTCCTCACGGAGTACAGGCTATGAGTACAGCTATGCCCGGAATGGTTGAAACATCAACAAATTTGGCTTCGATAAAATTTAGCGCAAACAATACAATTGAAGTAACAACCAGCCAGCGAAGCGAAAAAGAAAGTGCCAAAAAGCATATTTCGCAGGTAGTAAGTGCGGTGTTCGAATCGAATGGTGCTGATGTTTCACAAAGCGATGGCTATCCCGGGTGGCAACCAAATCCGGGGTCGGATGTTGTGCAAAAAGCAGTGCAAACCTACCAAAGCCTTTTTGGTAAAAAACCGCTTGTGCGATCTATTCATGCCGGTCTTGAGTGTGGCTTGTTTTTAGAAAAATATCCGGGTCTCGATATGGTTTCGTTTGGACCAACAATCAAAAATGCACACTCGCCCGATGAGCAGCTCGAAATTGCAACTGTGCCAAAATTTTGGAATCACTTAATTGAATTGCTTAAAACAATTTAATTGATTCAGGATTGGGGAGCTTGTTGTTGACAATGCTTAATCGTCATTTTTTGGATAAGGTGCTTATGTCGTTGATTAGTAGGTTGAAGAACCAAAATATTGTATAAAAATCAAAAAGCAGCAACAGTAAATTTGAAAAAGTAAACCCCCAAAAAATTGCAATAAAAGCAATAATAAAAAACACGAGCGGCAGAGCAGTGAAAAACAGCAGGATGGTTTTTTTTGTTTTTGCAAACTGAATAATATATAAAATGCTTGAAACCACGAAGCTCGCATGCATTGTATTTAAAAATACATTAATAAGCATGGTGCTTTCAGAATCATTCAGGGCATTTAATGCAAGATTTCCTACTAATAGTGATGTTGATAAAACTACAATCAGGTTTGAGATTATGCGGATTTTTAACATTGCATTTTTTTTAGTGTTATTGAAAATAGATTGTTAGATTTTAGGCAACAGGCTTTTATGTAATAATCTAAAGGTTAATAGATTGTTCAAATGTACTGTCGAAGAGCAAACAGCTTTTTGTCGACAACTTAAAAGATATTAAGGCTTTTTGTGAATTTTATCAATCAAAACTGAAGTGTTTGCTGGTTATTTGGTGGTGTTTTTTTCAGGTGTTCATTATAAATATTCAAAAGTAAAGGCCTGCAACGCCCACATTGGGTACTTGCCCTGGTATGTTTGGCCACTTGTTGAATTGTAGCATAGGGATGTTTTTTCAGAAAGTTGATGATTTCTTTTTTACTTATTTGCATGCACTGACATACAATCATTATTCAATACTTTTAATTAGGTAAAAATTACAGGATCAATTGATTTTCGATATGTATCTTGGTTTTTCGGTATGCATCAAAAACCAAATCGTTTTTAGGCATTGTGTCAAACAATTTTTTGAGTAATTGTTTTTTATTGATTATCGAAAACGAAATTCTAAAATTTAGGTCAAAAACAAATGCCATAATCATCAGTGTAAAATCAGCAACAGTTTTCAATTTGTTTTTATCGGGTAGTTTGCCGTCAATTACAGCGTTAACAATTTGAGGTGTAATTTTTTGATTGTTTTCGAGGTTGAGGCTAAAGTAGGGATTGTGTTGAGCTTTATTTTCCGAAATTTGAATTGTTGCCGTATGAATAATGTCGAGTTTATCGGCATCGCGAATAATTTTTGATATCAACACCACATTTTCATCATTTTCGGTTTTTGGTATTTCAATTTTGTTGTGGTGTAAAATTACCTGATTAATAATTTGTTGTGTTTCGGGATCTAGTTTTTCGAGCCAGTTGTTTTGTTTAATAATTCCAACGCCAAGCTCGGCATGGTTGACCGAAATTTTATCGTGAAAAGTTTTAAACTGTCTGAATTGTTCAAATCGGCCAATATCGTGCAACAAAGCACATAATTGAGCAATGCGTACAAGCGATTCGTCGAGTTGTAAATCGCGGGTAATTACTTCGGTATACCCTGTAACTCTGTTGGTGTGTTCGCGTTTTAGTGCATAGTTTATTTGGCTGTCGCTGTCGCCAACGAAACGCAGCATATAGTCGAGTGCCATATTGCATATATCGTTATAATGCGAAAGCGATATTTTGTTAAGAGAGTTGTTTGTTGTGGAGTTGTTTTTTGTGATCATGGTGCTGAGGATTTATGTATTGTTTAAAAAATACAACAAGGTGTAATTGTTGTTAATGTGATGATAGTTAGGTTTTAGCATATTTTATGGTGTGGTTTGTGTACTGTTTTTTTTGTGGTGTGAATATACAAACATTTAAAAAAATCTTTAGTTTTATTCAGTTTTTTTAATAAAAAAATTACTTTTTGCATTTGTTCAAAACGTTGCTTTTAACTATACGTTATAGTGTGTCCCTGTTTATCAGGGAATCTTACGATGAATACAATCATACCTTGCAGATAATTTGGTATGCCTGAATTTATGTTTGTTTCATTCATGAATTACTATAGCTTCATATCGGTATAGTTCGGCATTTCTCCATCCATCCCATCCAATGCCGGCTTTATCGTGGCTGCAATGTGCAATAAATTCTTCCTTAGTCCACGAAGTTTTATTTGCAACCTGCGGTAAAAATGTACCCGAAAAAACACCTTTTTTTATATATATCCCATGTTTACCAAGCTCAAAATCGTTTAGCGAGGAAAATTGTTCAAGTGGGGTAAGTAACGAAATTTCAATTTTGATGTTGTGAATTTCGTTTACATTAAGGGGCTCAAATCGGGTATCGGCGGTAGCTGCCAGTTGTGTGAGGTCTTTAATGGTTTCGCTAAGGGTTTGTTTGTTGCTAAACCTGCCAATGCAGCCGCGCAGTTGTTGGTTGTTATACAGCGAAACAAATGCACCCGAAAAGTTTATTGTATTGATGTTTTTTTCAATTGCATGAATATTTCGGGGATTATCGATCTTGAACAATTGCAATAATGAATATCGGGCAAATTGAATAATGTCCTTTTTTTGAGATTCAGAAAGAGAATTTTCAAGCATCGGATTTGATTTTAATCGATTATATCTTTGTCTTTTATAGCCTGAAGAATAATTTCGATAATTTGGTCTGAGTTAAACTTGCTTTGATTAATTGTAAGGTCAAAATCTTCGTGATCGAAAGAGCTTCCTTTTAATGCAGCTAAATAGTTATGTCGGTTAGTTTCAATGGTTTTAATTATTTCGTTTGCTTCGGGTTTTTTTACGTTTTTTGCAATCATTACTTTGTTAATGCGCCAATCAAGAGGAGCTGTAATACGTATGTGCAGTGAATTTGGAATATTATTACAAATAATAAAAGCACCACGGCCAATAAATACCTTGTGGCCTTCGACTGCAAAATTGAAAATCACATCTTTAATCGTTTTTATTGTTTTGCGTTCAAAATAATAGTCTCTCGATAAAAAAGCCTGCATAATATCATCGAAAAACCCTTTATCTTTTACTTCAAAAATCTTTTTTACTTCTTCGGGGTGCATTTTTAATTTTTCGGCCGATTCGTGTAAAATTTCTTTGCTTATTATTTCCCAGTTTGATGTCGAATCAATCGAGTTGATTTTTTCGGTAAGTTTATGTGCCATACGGCTACACGAGCATCCTGCTGCTCTCGAAATGGTTATTACAGGTCCCGGGCGATTTTTTATTTTGCTTAAGTCGATGTTGTTTAAACGTTTCGACATGTATTCGTGGAAAATATCGTTCATAGCTTTTTTTTTCTAAGTTACATTTTTTTTTTGATAATCTTTTGTCGCTATTGTTTAAAGCCATTGAAGATGTGTTTTTTTATAAACTTTTTTGAATACTCGATTGTTCAATACTAACACATAACAATGATTAGATTTTCTACATATCATTTTTATTAGGTTTTTGGAACCAGTGGGGTTACAGTAATGAACAATTTTCAAGCTGTAGCCTCATTGTTTGTTGTTGTATTTAGCACTCGGACAAGGGTTTAGTGTATATTTGGTTTTTTTAATAATTAGCAACTAAACATCATCGGAGTTGTCGAATGGGCTAATTCCCGGTGGATTAAAAAGCCCCCAGCGATCGACTATGTAATTATTTTGGTCGAAACCGGCAACCCAATCGATAAAAAGCAAACGATATTGCTCAATTAAATCGCGAACAATGTCGAAGTATTCAACATATTCGAATCCAAACATTTCGAGCGAATGATTTTGCACCATAAGGCTGTTGGCTGCTTTACGTATTATTGAAGCACATTCCATTCTGATATCGTACAAATCGCCACTTTCGGCACCGGCAATTTTAACTGTAAGTAACATTGCATTTTCATGCATTGTTCTTTTTACGTCCATCAGTTGTTCGCCGTCGTCATCCGTAATCAAATCGGAAATTTTTTGCACAATATCGAAAATTTCTTTTCCTTTTTTGTAGAGTGCTTTAGCTTTGGGGTTAAATTTTTCTAAAAATTGCGACATAATCATTTTCTTCTTTAATTCGTTCCAAAAGTATAAAAATCAAACAAAAGCTTTATTTAGAAAATGTATCTTTATAGCAATTTAAAAAGAGTATGAAGCGAATAATTTTACAAATTAGTGTTGTATTGTTGTTGATTGCAGCTTTGCCAATAGCATATATTTTTATCCGTCAGGCATCGGAGTTAACCGAAAACGAAGCAATGGTACAAAATGTATACGAGCAACAACTCGAAACCATTCTTTTTACAATAAATCAAAACTCCGAGAACATTTTATATTCGTGGATTAACCGCATTGATCTTCCTGTTGAACAACATAGCCTGGTAATGGAGCAAATTGTTGATGGCTTGTTGCAAAACAACAAATCGCTTGTGCACATTGCGTTTTTTGATATTGAAACCGGACAGCAAACAGCACTGTATGGCGATTCGGTGCATGTAAAAGTTGATAGGCCCAATAAAGCTTTAATTCGAAAACTTGCTTCGTTTATCGATCAAAATTATCAACGTATCGAAGGAGTGAAACACGATAATTATATCAGCTTATATTTTGTAATGCGCTTGTCGGATAATAAATGTATGGGGGCATTTAAAATACACTCGGACACATTTGTTGAACAAAATTTAGGTCCTTCAATTCAACAAATATCACAAAATCGTTTTCATATTTCGGTTGTCGATACAAGTGCTGTTTTAAATGCCGCAAGCTCAGCTGATGTCGTTGAGCGGGATCAAACAACACATTACAGCAGTATGTGGTATTTGCCCGGATACAGAGCTCAAATTGCCTTGCAAAATGCAAGCATAAAGGAGCTTGTGAAAAGCCGTTCGCAGTACGATGTATATGTTTTTTGGGGACTTGTTGTTGTAGTGCTTATAGGCCTTGTTTTTGCTATTTATACCATACGTCGCGAGATGAAACTGGCCGAATTGAAATCGGAATTTGTTTCGAATGTTTCGCACGAAATTCGAACTCCGCTTGCTTTAATTAGTATGTATGCCGAAACCCTTTTAATGAAGCGGATAAAAAATACCGAAAAGGCCGACGAATATTTGCATGTTATTGTGAATGAAACCGACAGGCTGGCAACTATTGTGAACCGGATTCTGACTTTTTCGAAAATTGATCGTAACAAACGTGAATATCACTTTACCGATGTTGATGTTAATTTGTTGATTGATGAAATTGTGAACAATTTCCGGCCTCATTTTTCTCAAAAAAATATCGAATGTAATCTTGTTAAAAGCGGTTCGCTGCATATTTTTGCCGATAAGGATTCGGTAGCCGAAGCTCTGATAAATTTAATTGATAATGCAGTAAAATACAGTCGTGACGATCATCCGAAAATTGAAATTTCAAGCGTGCTCAAAAACGATTATGTTTATATTCATGTCGAAGACAATGGTATCGGTATATCGGCAAAGCATCAAAAACTTATTTTCGATAAATTTTATCGGGTTACACAGGGCAATTTAGCTCACAAAGCCAAAGGCTCGGGTATAGGATTAAATATTGTACAAGAAATAATGAAACGCCATAAGGCAAAAGTCGAAGTAAAGAGCGAACCCGGTAAGGGAAGTACGTTTTCGCTCATTTTTAAACAAAAAAATAGCTATGGCCAAAATACTTGTTATTGAAGACGAACCTGCAATGCTATCGGGTTTATGTGATAATCTTGAGTTCGAAGGTTATACGGTTGATTCGGCCGATAGAGGCGACGAGGGATTGAAAAAACTCAAAAGCGGAGCGTATAATTTGGCACTGCTTGATGTAATGTTGCCCGGAATATCGGGTTTCGATGTTCTGAAACAAGCACGGGCAGCTCAGGTGAAAACTCCTGTAATACTGCTTACTGCTAAAGGCGAAGAGCTTGATAAAGTGCGCGGCCTTGAACTCGGTGCCGACGATTATATTACAAAACCCTTTAGTTTGCGTGAACTCCTTGCACGCATTAAGGCCATTTTGCGTCGTACCGGCGATAATAACAGCATAAGCGAACCGGTCGAAATTGGAAAGCTTACTGTTTCGTTCGAAACTTTTGAAGCTGCCGAAAACAACAAAGCGGTAAAACTGTCGCACAAAGAATTTGAAATTCTACAATATTTATATCAACACAAAAATCAAATAGTAACACGCGATGAGCTGCTCGATAATATTTGGGGATACGATTATCAGCCAAGTTCACGTACTGTCGATAATTTTATTTTGCGTTTACGGCAAAAAGTCGATACAAAAACAAGCAATCATATTGTCACTGCACATGGCTTTGGATACAAGTTGATTGTTTAAATTTTGTTCATTCGATGTGAATTTTTCTGATTTTTCAACAAAAAACATTCTTCGATTAGCAGGGCACTTTTACACCCGAACGATTTTTCGAATATTCAGGCTGTGCAACCATCGAGGTGGTATAAAATTCAGCTGCTTTATCCATTACCACATCCATGCTGCGCATAACCAGCTCTTTGTTTTTTGAATCGTTTACCGGAAATGGATTTTCGTGCGTATATGGATACGGAAAGTCAATAATATCAATTCGGGGTGATGGTTCATTTTTTTTGCGTTTAAATGTCTTTATAATGCGGCGGGCAGGCATTACTTTGTCGCTTTTTAAGGCAAGTAACCTTAAATTGCCGGCATTTTTATCGAGCCAGGTGTTTCGGAATTTTCGCCCTTTTTTAAGGTACATCATGGCATAAAAACCCATCCACATTTCTTCAAAAACCGGCAAATTTAAACCCGACAGGTGGCTGTGCATTGCTTTTATTTTTCGCTTACTTTTTAAGGTTAATAAACTTTTAAAAGCAGTTAGATCCATTATGTAGCGCGAAGTCCCAATCATTGAGTCGAAAGTTGGGCCACCGGCAAATACGAAGAGTTTTGTGTGCGAAAACAATTTGTCGGGATTGCTAATAAGTAAAATCTCGGCCAGGAAAGCACCAATCGAATAAGCAAAAAAATCGATATGAGCCAGTTTGTTAAACATCGGATGTAGGCCATCGCGTATTTGATGCGCCAGTTTGCGCATATCGTAAAATGTTTGCACACCCGAATAAACAAATTGTTCGGGCGAAGCACTTAGCCTGATGCTCAGAGCTGCATTTGCAAATGTGCTTTCGTTTTTTGCCCTTAAGCCAAGCCTTGACTGAACCGCTCCTTTCATTTTGCGCGGATCGCTCCACTTTTGGGGCGCACGGTTAATGTGGTATGCAATTGGAAAAAGAATGACCGGACACTGAAGGCGTTGAACCAACTCGACTGCCCATTGCAAATATTTATCCCATGTCTTTTCGTTTAGTCCATGAAACAAAACAACTCCACGCGAGAACTTTGTGTTACCTTTGGGCCTGATTACCGGATAGGTAAAATTCCGGTTGCCTTCGAATTTGTCGTAAACCAATTCGTGATAATATAAATCACCTTCGTTCACTAAGGATGTATTGGGCTGTATAGTATAATCCGAATCAAACGTATACTCTTCAAGTTCAAAAACATTGGGATTATTGCCCAATGCCCCGGTAATTTTTTGTTTCAATGCTACAACATCCAATCTGCTTTCCATGGTATTTGTTTGTTAAATTCTCAAGCAAATTTAAACAGTCTATAAACACTCCGGCCAGAAATGAGGTGTTTGCAGGTATTATGTGATGAATGAAAATCTCGTTGGGATAGAATTCAGAATAATGGGGCGAAATAACCGCGCCGAAAATCTCTTTCGGGATTAAGATTCTCTTGCTCTTCTGTAATTTCACTATGGCTTAGCCTATACTGAAGGGTTTCGATAAATTTTTATAAGGGTTTTAATGGTTTGTGTGCAGTTTCGCTACTGCATAACGTTTGTAATTGAAAAAAAACATTGTGACATTTTGTGACATCTTTTTACTACATGTAACAAAATAAAAACCTTGCTGTGATATTGTGGCTGTAGATTTGTATTATCAAATTAATTAAAAAATGAAAGTCATGAAAACACAAATTTTATTCAAATCAATTGTACTGGCACTTATTCTTGCATCAACATCAACATTTGCTGTTGCCAAAACCTACAACGACACGAGTTTCAAAGTTGAAACAAACACCGATTTGCGAACAACGATTCGGGGAATTATCGAAAACGATTTTAAAAGCCCTGATAATTTTTTGCAAAAGAACAATATTTCACGCCTGAACGATCAGGTTGAATTGAAATTCTATATCGACGCTGATAAAAAAATTCACATAGTTGAGGCTGAAAGCGATAATCTTGAAGCCGCAAAATATGTAGAACGGCTTCTCGAAAACTATACGCTTAATGTTGATAACGCTTTTGCAAATAAACATTTCATGCTAAGTTTAAAAGTTGTTTACCGCTCGTAAGGGCGTAATGCAGGATGGAAGCCTTTTTTAAGTGCTTTCATCCTTTTTTGTTTTACACATTTGTTGATATATTTATAAAAAAAATACAATGAAAGCTTTTTACGGGATATTATTGTTTTGGTTTGTTGGTTTGTCGCTTAATGTAAATGCATCAAACTGGGTGCGGCTTGCCCGCCTCGATGGTTTATGGAATTTTTCGGTAGGCGATAACATGCAGTGGGCAAACCCCCAATATGATTTTGGCGAATGGGATAAGATCTATGTTCCCGGAACGTGGGAAAAACATTACCAAGGATATAACGGATTTGCGTGGTATTGTAAACATTTTGATGTAAGTTGGATGCCCGAAAATGGCGAAATTGCCCTGATGCTTGGTTATATTGACGATGTTGACGAAGTTTTTATCAACGGAGTAAAAGTAGGACAAACAGGATCATTTTTTCCTGATTTTGAAACCGCACATAATGTTGAGCGCAAATATTTGATCGATCGTTCGATTATAAAACCAACGAATAATGTTATTTCGGTTCGGGTATACGATATTGGTATAGATGGAGGAATTATACGAGGCAATAAAATCGGATTGTATTACAACAGCGATTTCGAACTTTTGTCGCTTGATTTAAGTGGAGAGTGGAAATTCTCGAATGTAAGAAAACGCGGAATTACCCGTCCCGATTTTGATGATAGTGACTGGAATACAATCACAGTTCCCGGAAAATGGGAAAACCAGGGGTATGCATCGCACGATGGATATGCATGGTATCGTACAAAATTCACACTTCCACATAGCATAAATACTGACGATTTGTATTTGGTACTTGGTAAAATTGACGATTACGATAAAGTATATCTAAACGGTGATTTGATTGGACGAACTGAGTATCTCGATGATTACACGCGTTTCAGATCCGAAATAGCCTGGAAACTGTACCGTGTTTATCGTATACCACGTTCAAAACTGAAAACCGAAAATGTACTGGTTGTCGAAGTGCGCGATAATCAAATTGACGGAGGTATATATGAAGGGCCTGTTGGTATTGCAAACCGACACAATGCCATGATAATACTTGATCGGAACCAAGCCGATTTTTGGTCGGATCCTATACGGGCAATATTAAGATATTTTTAGACTATAAAAAGAGGAGGAAGCCATGAATATAAAAAAGAGCATATTGCTTGTAGGATTATTTGCTTTCGGAATAGTATCTGTTCAAGGGCAAAACTATCAAAATGAAAAAGATTTGAGCGGGAAGTGGAGTTTTTCGATTGGCGATAATCAAGAATGGGCAAGTCCTGATTTTGATGTTTCAGGCTGGGATGAGATTTATGTTCCCGAAAGTTGGGAACGACAGGGATATCAGGGGTACGATGGTTTTGCCTGGTATCGAAAAGAGGTGTTAATTCCTCAAAATTTCGAAGGGCGTGAAATGTATCTCGAGTTGGGGTATATTGACGATGTTGATGAAGTGTATGTAAACGGATTAAAAATCGGGCAACGGGGTTCATTTCATCCAAATTACTCAACGGCTTATAATTCGTTTCGAAATTATCATCTTCCGTACAATATTATTAAGCCCGGAGAGTATAACACAATTGCCGTTCGGGTGTACGATGCTCAGCTTGAGGGAGGCATTGTAAAACACAATCCTAAAATTGTGGCGTCGGATTTTGCGGTAATCCCCGATATTATTTTAAATGGTTACTGGGATTTTACTTTGGGGCAAAAGTCCGAACCCGGGAAGCATAAAATAATGGTGCCCGGAGCCTGGGAAGATAATGGTTTTAGAAATTACGACGGATATGCTGTTTACTCAAAAACAGTTTTTATTCCCGACGAAATGATAAATGATAAACTCATTTTTATGGCCGGGCGTATCGACGATGATGATCGGTTTTATATCAATGGAGAGTTTGTTGCTGCTACCGGAGATTACTATGGTCGGAACAATACCGATATGCATAAAGAGTTTCGCAATTACTTTATACCCGAAGGTATATTACAAGCCGGCGATAATTTTATTGAAATACGGGTTGTCGATCGTGGAGGAGAGGGAGGAATACTCGAAGGGAATATTGGGTTTATTACTCAGGAAAAATTTATAAAATACTGGCGCAAACGACGCAAATAAAAAAAGATGCCCGAAAGCATCTTTTTTTTAGTTGGTTTTTATTGATTTTATAAAAAATTGGTCTTTTCTGCAATTTGATATTGGTTTCTGTCGGCTGAATTTCGTGTAATAAGATCGGCTAAAAAACCGGTAACAAAAAACAACGAACCAATAATCATAGCCGTTAAAGCGATGTAAAAATAAGGATTGTCGGTAATTAAACGAGCCGAAATTCCATGTTTTACAGCATGTAATTTTTGAATTCCTACCCAAAGTGCTGCAATAAAACCAATGAAAAACATTAAAATTCCGAAAACACCAAAAAAGTGCATAGGTCTTTTCCCAAATTTCGAAATAAACATTACCGATATTAAATCGAGAGGTCCTCGTATAAAACGGTTCAGTCCAAATTTGGTAACACCGTATTTGCGTTCTTGGTGTTTGACAACTTTTTCACCAATTTTTTTAAAGCCAGCCCATTTTGCCAATACAGGAATAAACCGGTGCATATCGCCATAAACTTCAATGCTTTTAACAACCTTTTTTTTGTAGGCTTTAAGCCCGCAGTTCATGTCGTGTAATTTAATATGCGTAAGGCTTCGTACTGTCCAGTTATAAAATTTACTGGGTAAATTTTTCGAAAGCACAGGGTCGTGTCTTACTTTTTTCCATCCCGAAACCAGGTCGTAATCATCTTCGCGAATCATTCGGGCCATCTCGGGTATTTCTTCGGGATTGTCTTGCAGGTCGGCATCCATTGTAACCACAATATCACCCTGTGCATGCTGAAAACCAACATGTAAAGCCGCTGATTTTCCGTAATTGCGCTGAAAACTGATTGCGCGAATATTCTGATTCGATTTGCTTAGAGTGTTAATTACATCCCACGATTTATCTTTACTCCCGTCATCAATAAAAATAATTTCGTAACTAAATTTATTTTTATTCATTACATCGTTAATCCACGATGATAATTCAGGGAGAGATTCTTCTTCGTTTAAAAGAGGTATTACAATTGAAATATCCATAGTAAATATTAGTTCTCGTCGTTTATTTCGCTCATTGCATTTTCAAAGTTGTTTGACGGTTTATTGCGAACAAAAATTGATGTGATCAGTGAAATGATTAAGCCGCTAAAAGTTACGCTTAAAACATTAATTACCGCAACAATTGCCGGTTGCATAATTTTTCGTTGAATTTCAATTTGTTGTTCAATTATATCGGCATTCAATCCGGTATCTAATAATTGCTCTTCGGCAAAGAGCAGCAATTGGTCGGGAAGGGTAGGATCGATATATTTATACAGTACAAATACGTATAGGGCAATAATAAGTGAAGCAAAAAATGAAGTAGCAATACCTAAACCTAAAGCACGACTATAAAAAAAGGTCTCGTTTGGAGCGAGTGTTTTTTTGAAAAATATTGCACATAAAACTATACCAGCAGCCTGAATTAAATATCCCGGCCAATTGCTTTGGTTGGTATAATTATCGCTTACATAATAAATGGTTGTTAGAACAACTGAAGCAAGGGCAATATAAAATCCCCAGCTCATTGCCATTTTCCAAAACTGATTATTCTGATTTTTCATTTTTATATTAGGCTTTTAATTAACAATAGTGCAAAGATACTTTTTTGTTTTATAAGTGAATTTTCTTTTTGGATGAAATCTTTATTTTATATGGAGTAAATGAATTTGCCGGAATTTTTTGAATCTTTTTTTTAAAAGGATTGTACGAGAGTTTATCAATCAAAGTATTTCATTTTATGTGCATTTGCCTGTTGGTTTTTTTGTGTTGCTTAATTTGATTCGTTAAAAAAACTGTAGCATATGAAAAAAATGTTTTGTGATTATACAAAATTTTCTACTTTTGCAGCCGGGTAAGTCCTGTGCGACCAGCTCCTGCTG
>CAZARW010000047.1:0-22191 GCA_964487645.1 uncultured Prolixibacteraceae bacterium | reverse complement strand
TCAATACCCGATTTGAAAAAATATTTGAAAACGAAAGGAATAAATGTACGTTGATCTTTTAATGAGATGAATTCAACTGATATTCTTATAAATATCCGGAAAATTGTTCGTTCAATTAACCTGGAGTCGAAACGGATACAAAAAGACTACGGTGTTAGTATTCCTCAGGTACTTTGTCTTAAGTATATGTATTCGAAACCCGGATATATGGCCAGTCAGAGCGAAATAAAAGAGTTTCTGAACTTAAATTCGAGTACGGTTAGTGGCATTATACAGCGGCTCGAGAAAAAACATTTCGTAGCTAAATTGCCAAAAAAAGGAGATAAGCGCGTTACAAATTTAATTTTAACGCAATCAGGCGAAACGGTACTTAACAATGTGCCTTCGTTGCTTCACGACCGGCTTAATGCACGACTCGACAGGATTGATGCCGCCGAATTAGAGAACATCGAAAACGTGTTGGAAAAACTTGTTTCGATTATGAAGATTAGCGATGTTGATGCATCGCCCTTACTTACCGATACTATTTAATTTTTATGTATAGTTAAGAATAACAGTAACAACAATAAAACTGGCAAGCGATATTGCTATTCCAAAAACATTGGCGTCGAGTGAGAATGGCAATTGCGCTTTGCTGATTATTAAGGCAAGCGTAGTGCCTCCTCCGCTAATTATTGATACAATAGCTGCAGTGTTATGGAGTTTTTTCATAAAAAGTGCAGCCAGTACCGGTACAAATAATCCCGAGACCATAAATGCGTATGATAGAAGCATGAGTTCAAGTACATTAGGTATTTGTGAGGCAAGCAATATTGCAACAGCTCCAATAACAAAAGTAAGTATTTGCGATATGCGTATAGCTTTAGGATTATTGTGATCGACTTTAAAAATGTCGGTTAAAAAGTTTCCGCTCGAAGCCATAAGACAACTGTCGGCTGTTGACATAATTGCCGAAAAATATACAGCTAAAATAACTCCTGTAAGTCCAACCGGAAGAATGGTTTTCAATAGCAAAGGAACTCCTATTTCGGGATCAAATGTCTCAATAGCAGAGTAAGCGGGAAAGTATCCTTCGATAAATGCAATACGAGCATACAGTCCTAAAATAACACCCGAAAAAGCCATCACAGGATATTCAAAAAGGCCGGCAATAAACCAGGCTTTTTGTGCCGATTTTTTATTTTTCGAAGCAAAAATTCGTTGATAGAGTGTCATCCCGATAAACCATATTGGAATGATGGTTATACCCCAGTTAACAAGTTGTGGCCAGCTAACATTTTTTAAGGATAAGAAATTTTCAGGCAGCACTTTTCTCATGTCCGAAATTCCTCCAAATTCGCCATATGCAAATGGAATTCCGATAAAAACCAGCCCGCTCAACAATACTATCCACTGAATTGTGTCGGTGTAAATTACGGCTTTTATGCCGCCGGAAAAAGTATACAGTACCGCTACAACTCCCATTATAATCAAAGCATATTGCAGGTGCAATCCGTTGATTACCGATGATGCCAGTTTAGCTCCGGCTAGCAGTTGCGAGCTTGTAAAGCCAAGGTATCCTATTGCCGATACCAGGCCGGCAATAAAGCTTACTCGTTTGCTGTAACGTTTTTCGAGAAATTGAGGAAAGCTAAGCAGTTTGTATTTATCATTATATTTTGCAATTACAGGTATAAGTACAACTGCGCTAAGCCAAGCACCTACAAGTCCTGTAAATAATAGCCATGAACCAGATATTCCCATTACAAATCCAAGTCCTCCCAGGCCTATTGAAAAACCACCGCCAACATCGGTTGCAACTACCGATAGTCCAATGTGCCAATGATTCATTTTGCGGCCTCCAACAAAATAATCGTCAACCGTTTTGTTTTTGCGTAAAAAATAGGCTCCAAAAAGGAGCATGCAAATCATATAAAAAAACAAAAATTGCGTAGTCGATAAAATGCATAGGAAGCCTTATTTTTGAATTCGTAAATCTTCCGAAGGAATTATATCTTCCGATATGTCTTCACCATGGCTCAGTTTCTGATATATTTCACATTTTTGCCACCATCTGAAACCGTTGTTGCAGTATATGTTTTTAACTATAAACAGAGGTTGCTTTAGAGGGACTAATCCTTGGTATACGTGACACTGATCTGCAAATTTACATCGTTTACCCATATATTTATCGGTCATTTTTTTGTAGGTTTCTGTTGATTTTAATATTCAAATAGAAGAAATGTTGTGTTTTTTAAAGGTATTTATACCACACATTCATGCTCTCAATACCTCCCGATATATTTGTGTTGTTTATTAACGTTCCTGCGTAGCTGTAATCGGCACGCATAAATGTTTTGTTCATTGGTATTGATTCGAGACGGGCAATGGTATAAAGAGTTTTCATTTCTTTTTTCTTCATTTCATTTTCCATATGCCGGAGCAAAATTTTCGATAAGCCTAAACCCCGGGCGTCATTTGATACTGCAAAGTCAGTCATTTCGGCATTTTTGTTTTCAATATCCATTTCGGCCGATGATATACTCATTAATTTATCGTCGATAAAAATGCCGAAATACTCAACATTTGTTTCCATTGTTTCAAGAATATAACTGTTTTCGTGAATAGGAAAAGGGTATGAGTCGAAAACTTCGCGATAAAGCGTAGTAATTTTGTCAACATCCTTTGCTGTGAGCTGCTTTACTTTGTAGTCATGTTTTTTGTTATCGGATTTTTTGCCCTGGTCGGTCTGTAAAATTTCTTTAAATTTATTGAGCGAGTCGGGGTTATAAACAGCTCGCTTATTGTCAAGAAATTTCGAAACAAAATAGCAATCATCAATTCCTTTGTAAAACCTTGGAACTACAGCTTCAATTTTATATCCGTTTTTTAAAAATTTTGTAACTGCTTTTTTGGGAATTTTTCCGGTTACTTTGGTGTAGCCGTTTTTGATTGCTTTTTTTGTAATTCCCTTAACCAGGCTTTTATTTCCCAGTGGAGGAAATTTTAAAATGTATAAGCGGTTATTAAAACTTCCGTGATGTATTGTTGCTGTGTCAAATTTTTCAATTTTATCCATTGGTATTTTTGTTTTGATATTGCTTGTGTGTTTATAAACACAAAGCATTATTTAATTGTAAGGCTCGTATCGGAAACAATTTGCTGTAAGCCAATACGAGCTTTAATTTGATCAACACATAATTCAGTATTGTATTTATGTGTCGTTGAGTTTAGTTTTTACTCTTCGTGTCTTCTTTCGTAACGCTCATTACCTTCGGGTACAAGCGATATTGACTTGTCGGAATCGGACAATAATTTTTCGATACCGGTAGCCAATATTTCTTCCGAAGCTTCAAGATTTAATTCAAGGTCGCAATTGTCGCAATCGCGGTTACAAAGCCGTTGCTCGTATTTGTCGGGCTCTTTATAGGTAGTAATTACCCCTTCGTAATTCCGCAATACCACTTTGTTGGTCGACCACGAAATAATGTAGTTCGGCATTGCCGGAATTTTACCTCCACCACCAGGAGCATCAATTACATAAGTAGGAACAGCAAAACCGCTGGTGTGTCCAATCAAACTTTCCATTATTTCAATACCTTTTCCTATAGGAGTTCTAAAATGCATAAGTCCTTCGGAAAGGTCGCACTGATAAAGATAGTACGGACGTACACGATTTTGCACGAGCATGTGTACCAGTTTTTTCATAATCCGCGGGCAGTCGTTTACATCGGCAAGCAATACCGACTGATTACCCAGAGGAATACCGGCATCGGCCAATTTTTTCAAAGCTTCGCGAGCCGAAGCAGTTATTTCGCGTGGGTGGTTAAAATGTGTGTTAATCCAAACCGGATGGTACTTTTTTAGTATTTCTAATAAATTGTCGGTTATACGGTATGGTAAAACAACCGGCATACGTGTTCCAATACGAATTACTTCAACATGATCGATATTCGATATTTGTTCGAGTAGCCAGTCGATGGTCGAATCGGGGAGCATAAACGGATCGCCTCCCGATAAAAGCACGTCGCGCACTTGTGGTGTGTTTTTTATATATTCAATACCCTTACTAAGCTGCGCTTTTGATGGTATGTGGTCAATATCGCCAACTTTACGTTTGCGGGTGCAATGCCGGCAATACATCGAACAAATGTTGCTTACATGAAAAAGTACTCTGTCGGGATAACGGTGTGTAATGCCCGGTACAGGGCTGTCCTTATCTTCGGCAAGCGGATCGGCATATTCCGATTTGTCGATGATTAATTCGCGGGCATCGGCAAACGATTGTTTAAATACCGGGTCGTTTTGATAGTTGTTAATGTCAATTAGCGATAAATAATATGGAGTAATTGATAAAGGGAAGGTTTCAAGTGTTTTTACCAGTTGCTTTCTTTCGTCTTCCGGAAATTTGATGCCAGTAACCCATTCAAATTTGTCGATTGATCTGATAGTATGTTTTACTTGCCATTTCCAGTTTCTCCAACTCGACTCGGTTGATTCCTCTTCAATTTTGTGTGCAATTTTTTGCTGATTCTTTGTGTAAATATTCATATTTATCGAAATTAGTTTCTATGCGAACAAAAATATAAAATAATTTTCCAATCAAAGAATATATAGGCTTTGAGAGCCAATTACCTTAAAAAAGTAACATTGTCATAATACATACTTGCTCTATGTAAGTGTCAGATATTGAGTGTTTATATATTTGTTGTAAAACAGAGAATAAAGGTTTCTATACCAATAATTTGTTTGTTTTGTTTTATTTTCTCAATCTTTGATCTTTACATCCTGAATCGTTTCATAATGCTTATATTTATTTTTGTTTTTGGGTAAACTCTTCGAGGCAAATTGTATTTTTGCCTTAAGCAAGCATCATTGTTGATCTCAAAGTATTAAATTACGAAAAATTTTGACTCAATGTATTGCATTGCAGTAAAATATCGAGTGTGATGTGAAAACAGGAAAACAAAAAGATGTATGAGTAAAAATTTTAATTTCGATACAAATAAAAATATGCAAAACAATTTTTCAGGAGTTTCAAAAATTTTTACTGAAATTAGTGCTAAACTTTTTCAATTAACTCAAACCTCTGATAACCTGTTCGATATACTCGAAAGATTTTGTGATATACTTTATACAGGCAATATTGGTGATATTGAAGGTGTAAGTGTACTTTTTGGAAACAAATTATATCAGAGCAAGAAATATCATCAAACCAATTTTAGTGTTGATTATACAGTTCGCACTGCCAACAATTTAACACTTACTGTTAATATTTATGCTCAAAACAAAATTTCTGTTCAAACGCTTAAAGAAGAATTAAACATTGAGCAATTGCTTAAATATTGGTGCGAAATACTACACGGGATTGTATCAACACATATACTTAAAGAAGTTAACTATAAGCATACCGAGCGTGAAAAAGAGCTTGCGGGAATAAAACGTGCCGGTGAAATTCTGAATAAAGGAATTCCGATTTATACCGCTTTGCAGGAAATTTGTGAAAATTTACCTGAAGCATGGCAATATCCGGGATATACGGTTGTGCGTATTGTATATGAAAAAAAAGTATTTACAAGCAAACAGTTTAAAGAAACCCAATGGGTGCAAAAACAATTGTTTGAAACACCCGATGGTAAGTCGGGAAGTATCGAAATATTTTATTTAAAAGAGTTTCCTCAATGCGACGAAGGCCCCTTTTTAAAAGAAGAGCGTAATTTTTTAAACAATCTGGCTGCATTAATTTCAGGGTCGGTTAGTAAAATTGCTCTCGAAGAGCTATTAAAACAAAATACTGAACGTTTAAAAGAACTTGGTGGAATAAACAATACTTCCGAAATACTAAAAAAAACAAAACAACTTGATGATGCATTGCCAAAAATATGTGCAATTTTGCCGGCTGCTTTTCAGTATCCCGAGCATACATGCGTTCGGATTAAGTACAATAAACAAAAGTATGTAAGTGAAAATTTTGAAGAAACTCCCTGGCGCATTATCCAGAATTTTTATTCGGTATCGAACAAGCGGGGAACAATCGAAGTTTTTTATACATCCGAATTTCCAACGCTCGACGAAGGTCCTTTTTTGAAAGAAGAACGGATGTTACTTATTAATTTGGCAAACTTAATTGCCGGGCAGGCGGCTAAGGATGTTTTTTCGAAAATTCAGAAAATGAATGCCGAACGACTCAAAGAGTTGCAGGCGATTAACCAAACCTCAAAAATAATCGAAGAGGGAAACAATATTCACGAAACCCTGCAACGTATTTGCGACATACTTCCCCTGTCGTGGCAATATCCCAGGTTTACTGCATGCCGTATTCAGTTCGAAAAAAATGAATATACCTCAGGCAATTTTGTCGAAACCGACTGGTATCAGCAGGAAAGTATTTTTACTATTGACAATAAAAAAGGAACTGTTGAAATTTATTATCTGAAAGAATTTCCGCCCGAAGACGAAGGCCCTTTTTTGAAAGAAGAACGAAATCTACTCATAAATATCAGTAAATTAATTAGTGGTTTCTTAAATAGTTATAAAGGCTTCGAAATTATAAACCGTCGTGGATTACCGGTAACCGATCAGCATAAATCTGACGAATTCCGAAAATCGTTGGTAAAAAACCGCAAACCTCTTCAATTGTATTTCAATCAGCAATCAATCGATAAATATGTATATCTCGATATGATGCGCTTTAAGGTTAAGCACATTTTATTTGTATCGACCCTGTACGATGCGTTTATGCTTGAAAGTGAAGATACCTTTTTTGAAAAATTTATGGGGGAGATTTATCAGTATAGTTTATTCTCCTTACCACGTATAACTGGTGTTTCGTCAGACGAAGAAGCCCTCGATTTGCTCGAAACTACTCATTTCGATATGGTAGTGCTTATGGCGGGTATTGATCGAAAAGCCCCGGTGAAATTGAGCGAAAAAATTAAAGCAAAACGCGAAGACATACCGATTTACTTGCTGATAAATAAAAAAAGCGACGTAAAATATTTTGAGAACCTTATTCCCAAAATTAGCTCAATTACAAAGATGTATGTGTGGAATGGTGATTCGCAAATCATTTTTGCGATTGTAAAATCAATCGAAGATCGGATAAATGTTGAAAATGATACCAAAGTTGGATTGGTGCGTGTAATATTACTTATTGAAGATTCACCGCTATATTATTCAAAATATTTGCAGTTTTTATATTCAATTGTTTTTGATCAGGTTCAACAAATATTGCCCGAAGTTGAGAAAAACGAACTCGATAAAATTTGCAAAATGCGATCGAGGCCTAAAGTGCTTTTAGCCCGAAATTACGAAGAAGCAATTTCGATTTTTAATAAATACAAAGATTTTATGCTTTGTGTTATTTCGGATATGGAGTTTGATCATGCCGGTAAACCCGATAAACAAGCCGGGTTAAAGTTTATCGATTATGCCCGCAAAACAATTCATAATCTGCCCATTGTTTTGCAATCGTCTGATGATGCCTGCTCAACCTGGGCAAATAATAAAAATGTTACATACATAAATAAAAACTCCGAAACACTTATCGATGATTTACGAATGTTTTTGAAAAATCATTTGGGATTCGGAAATTTCATTTTTCGCGATCAGCAAGGAAATAAAATTGCCGTGGCACGGTCGATTCGTGAATTCGAAATGCATTTGAAAAAAATACCCGACGAAACCTTTTTGTACCATGCCGACGAAAACGAATTTTCGCATTGGCTTATGGCACGGGGCGAAATTGAGCTGGCTAAAACAATTAACCCGGTACCGGTTCATAATATCAACGATGTGCATACCTCGCGGCAGCTCTTTTTGGATGCAATACAACATTATCGCGAAGAAAAAAAGAAAGGTAAAATTCTCAATTTTGATGAAACATCAACCCTCGACGAGAAAAATATTGTTTCGTTTAGCAGTGGCTCACTCGGAGGAAAAGGGCGCGGATTGGCTTTTATTAATGTGCTGATTTATAATCTCGATTTTTCGGAATTTGCATCGCGCATTAATATTCTTACTCCTATTACAGTAGTAATCGGGACAGATGAGTTTCAAAAATTTATGAGCCGCAACAAGCTTATGGAAAAAATTATTGATCCAAACATTTCCTATGCTCAGTTACGCGAAATATTTTACAATTCTCCCCTTACAAATACCTTAATGCGCAAGCTTAAAGTGTTTGTTAGCCAAATTGATAAGCCTATTGCAGTGCGATCGTCGAGTACTTCCGAAGATTCAATAACCCAACCCTTTTCGGGGGTGTTCGATACGTATATTATCCCGAACTGCAGTAACAACAAACGCAAAGTTGTTGATTTACTTGCTAATTCAATCAAACTCATTTATGCTTCAATATTTTCTGACGATGCCAGGGTATATTTCGATGCCATCAACCATAGGGTCGAAGACGAGAAAATGGCTGTTGTATTGCAAGAGCTGGTTGGATCGTACCACGACAATTATTACTACCCGCATATTAGTGGTGTAGCACAATCGTACAATTATTATCCTATAGCCGATATGAAACCCGAAGAAGGTTTTGCTGTAATGGCCGTTGGCCTGGGCTCGTACGTGGTTAATGGATGGAAATCGTACCGTTTTTCGCCAACATATCCAAAGGTTTCGGTTTACGGAATGCGCGAATTGCTCAACAGCACTCAGGTAAGATTTTATGCACTAAACTGTTCCGAACTTTCGCTCGATTTGCTTAAAGACGGAGAATTGGCATCACTCGAAATGCTCGATATTGCTGAGGCCGAAAAGCATGGAACACTTAAACATTGTGCTTCGGTGTACAATGTCGATAACGACAGAATAGAATCGGGATTAGGAGCTTACGGGCCGCGAATTATTAATTTTGCAAATATTCTTAAGTACGATTACATTCCTTTGGCCGAAACCCTTAACATGATTTTACATAGTGTTGAAGAAGCTTTTGGGTCGCCTGTTGAAGTTGAATTTGCAGTTGATCTTACTCCGGGTAAAAACAATTTGCCTACGTTTTATTTATTGCAAATTAAACCTTTGGTTACAGGCATTGTGTCGCAAAGTATTAATGTTGAAGAGCTTGATCGACAAAAAATGGTTTTGTATACCCGCTCGAGCCTCGGAAATGGCGAAATAAAATCAATAAGCGATGTTATTTATATCGATCCACAATTGTTTAATAAGCTCGAAACAACCGAAATGGCTGCTGAAATTGAGAAACTAAACCGTCAAATGATTCGTGAAAAGCGAAAATATATTCTTATAGGCCCCGGCAGATGGGGAACACGCGATCAGTTTTTAGGTGTTCCGGTTAATTGGTCGCAAATATCAAATGCAAAAGTTATTGTCGAAACAAGCCTCGATAATTTCCCTCTCGATTCATCGTTAGGATCACATTTTTTTCATAATGTTACATCAATGAATATTGGATATTTCTCAGTAAAACACGATTCAACGGTTGATTTTATTCGCTGGGACGAACTTGTAAAACAAGAGCTGATTAGTAAAACAAAACACTTTAAACATGTGCGGTTTTCGAAACCAATGCATGTGATAATGGATGGTAAAAAACGTACATCGGCAATTTTGTTTAATGAAAAAAAATAATATAAAGTAACTATGATTAATATTGGGATTTATGGCGAACAAAAGCTTATGCTGCACGGCTTAAAACGAATACTTTCTGAAGTAAACGATTTTGAAGTGATTTTTGCAACCAGCAATAAAGATAAGCTGATTGAACGTGTAAAACATCCCATGTTGCATGTGTTGATTGTGAATTTTATAGATGCTTCGGTTCGCAACACAAACTTAATTATTCAGTTGTCACTTAACAATCCGAGAGCTAAAATATTGGTAATATCGTACGATAACAGCCAGGATGCTATATTGAAAATCATTAAAGCAAAAGCAAAAGGTTTTTTAGGTAACGATGCCGATGCCCAGGAACTTGCCGAGGCTGTTTATTCGTTGCGTAATGGTTTCGATTATTTCAGCAAATCAATTAATCAGATTCTTTTAAATCAATACATTTCGAATATACGCGACGACCAAAATGATCAGAACGACGATGTAAACAGTTTAAGCGCCAGGCAGCTCGAAATTCTTAAATTGTGGGGTAAGAGCTATACAAACCAGGAAATTGCCGAAGAACTCTTCATTAGTGTGCGCACTGTTGAGTCGCATAAAAACCATATTATGCAAAAACTTAAACTTAAAACCACTGTTGATTTGGTTAAGTTTTCAATACAAAACAATATTATCGAGATATAATTACTGCAATATAGGTAAAACACGTAATCTTTGCCGGCTTCTGTTCTTAGTCGTATTTCTCTTTTATTTTTGAAGTGCAAAGTACATTTTTTGTTAGAGTGTATTTTTTCAGACTTTATCAAAACATATAACTTCAAAAATAATTAAAGAAATGGTTGATCTATTGAATGTTAAAGTAAACGACTTGATGGCAAAAGTAATTGCCAAAAATCCGGGTGAATCTGAATTTCACCAGGCAGTAAAAGAAGTGGCCGAATCGTTAATGCCATTTATTAGCGAAAATCCAAAGTACATGCAACACAAAGTACTTGAGCGTATGGTTGAACCTGAGCGAATTATTATTTTTCGTGTACCTTGGGTTGACGATAAAGGTGAAGTGCAGGTAAACCGTGGTTTTCGTATCGAAATGAGTAGTGTAATCGGACCATACAAAGGCGGATTGCGTTTTCACCCTACTGTAAACTTGGGTATTCTTAAATTTTTGGCTTTTGAGCAAGTATATAAAAACAGCCTTACTACATTGCCTATGGGTGGTGGTAAAGGTGGTTCCGATTTCGATCCAAAAGGAAAATCAGATAACGAAGTAATGAGTTTTTGCCAAAGCTTTATGACCGAATTGCAACGTCATATTGGACCCGATACCGATGTGCCTGCAGGTGATATTGGCGTGGGTGGACGCGAAATTGGATACTTGTTTGGACAATACAAACGCATTCGCAACGAATTTACCGGCGTATTAACCGGAAAAGGTATTCAATACTCGGGTAGCCTTATTCGCCCCGAAGCTACTGGTTACGGTACTGTTTATTTCGCTCAGGAAATGCTCAAAACCAAAAACGACAGCTTTAAAGGAAAAACGGTTGTTATTTCGGGCTCAGGTAATGTTGCTCAGTTTGCTGCCGAAAAAGTAATTGAACTGGGTGGTAAAGTTGTTACTCTTTCTGATTCATCAGGGTTTGTATACGATAAAAATGGTATCGACAGAGAAAAACTCGATTTTGTAATGGAGTTGAAAAATATTAAGCGTGGACGGATTAAAGAATATGCCGATAAATACAACTGCGAATACTTCGACGGAAAAACTCCATGGGGTATTCAGTGCGATATTGCTTTGCCTTGTGCTACTCAAAACGAGTTGAACGAAGACGATGCTAATGCATTAGTTAAAAACGGTTGTTTTGTTGTTGTCGAAGGTGCTAACATGCCATCAACTCCTGAAGCGATTGATGTATTCCTGAATGCAAAAATCCTTTATGCTCCCGGTAAAGCTGCAAATGCCGGTGGTGTTGCTGTTTCGGGGCTCGAAATGACACAAAACTCTATGCGTTTACCTTGGACACGCGAAGAGGTTGATGAAAGATTATTGCAAATTATGAAAAGCATACACAGTACTTGTGTTAATTATGGTAGCGATGGTAATGGCTATGTAAATTACCTTAAAGGTGCTAACATTGGTGGTTTTATTAAAGTTGCCGATGCTATGATTGCTCAAGGTGTAGTATAAATAATTATCAACAGAATATTAAAGTGGGTGTACATTACTTTGTGCATCCACTTTTTTATTGTTCGTAAAAAAAACCATCATTTTGAGAAAAACGATGGTTTTAATGAATAATGATTGATTATTTTAATCACATATCAAAAGCTTATTTGTAACAACATAATCACCAACATGTAATTTGGCAAAATAGATTCCCGGCACCAAATGTTTTGTATCGTACCTGAAAAAATATTTCCCTGCAGGTAAAAATGTGTTAACCAGTGTGTCAATTTTTAATCCGGTATAATTATAAATATCCAGGCTAATCATGTTGGGTTTATTGTTTGTAAACTCTATGTTGGTTGAATTTTTAAAAGGGTTTGGATAGTTTTTAAGTTTAAATTGATTCATTCCTTCGGTTTTATTTATTTTTTGAGGAATGCTGTTATCTTCAACTCCAACCGATATATAATCAAAACTCATCCAGCCCCACGAAGCTTCAAGTTGAATTATATTCTTCCCTTTATTTAGTTCGGCATTCATAAAGTAGCTCATCCATAATGAATTGTCGGGAGACGAGAAGGTGATTTCACCCATGTTTTTTCCGTTAATAATGAGCTTTTGAGCTTTAGGACCTTCGTAATTGAGCAGATATTGTATTGTAAGAGGATATGTTCCATCCTCGGGTACTTCAATATTATCGAAAGTAATAGTCCATCCACTTTGTAAATCAACATATTTTCCGTTGCTGGCTTTCGAACTTGATTTTATCGATCCGGTGCCTGTATATTGAGCATTTTCGGCTTCGTAAACATCAATGCGCAAATTGGTTACTTTTAATATAATTGGAGCCGATGCTACTGTACAATTTTTTTGATCGCTTACTGTAGCGCTTAGAATAAAATCGTAGCATGAGTCGGGGCTTGTCCAGTTTATTTCGTAAGGAGCCTGCGTTACCGTTTCGATGCTTTGGCCGTTAATAAAAAATTCTACCTTTTCGATACTCCCGTTTTTTGGAGGGTTTGCATCGGCAATAATTGTAATTTCGGTATTGGGAGCCGTTATTGTACCTACATTGGTATGCACAGCAATTGTTGGTTTTGGTTCTTCAACAGCAATGTTGATGCTTTGGCGTAAAGTATCGTTGGGGTTTATGGCACTTATTGCTTCAAGAGTATAGCTTGTGTCTTTAGTAGGAACAGCTCGAATTCCACCCGATGCATCTGTCTGTTTTCCGTTGATTTTTACTTCTGCCGCATTGAGTACTTCCCATGTAAGTACGGCAAATTGTCCCAGTTCAATAGTTTGGGTTGTTGAATTGAACGATTTGATAGAAAAATCTTGTTGGTTAACGTAAAACATAAACGGAGCAGCAGGCAGGTTTATGCTGTTGTAAATATTGGCGTTTGCCGGATTATACTCCCATGCATATCTGATTTTTACCGGATTGTTTATGTTGTTGCTCCACACTAAAAGTGAATCGCCATCAAATTGAGCTTCGGCCCACTCAAAAATTCCGTTTTGTCCGGCAATGGCAAATCCTTGTGGTGCATTGCCGTTATTGGTTTTTAAACTATCGTAAACATTATCAAAAGCAATTGCAATTTTCCCGTCAGATCTCAGCGAATGTCCCGAATATCGGGGGCTATAACATTGTATGTCGAAGTTATAAACATTTTTTAAAGCCAGGTTTGCCAAACGTTGTCCTACAGGCAATTTGTTTTTAGGATGGATATCTTCATCGCCTAAATCAATTGTAACTGCTTCGGCAGTGTTTGGAAGTGCTAGTGCTTTTGATTGGTTGTTGCGCAATTTTGGCCATGCATCCCAGGCTTGAGGGCTGTCGTAAGTTTGTCCGTAACCCGGAAGTTGTACCCATAAAAAAGGGATGTTGCCAAGTTGCCATATATTACGCCACTCATTAATCATTGTTTTAAACAAGTTTCCGTATTCAATAGCGTCTTCAATATTGTCGGCATTCGATTCGCCCTGATACCATAAAAAACCTTTTATTGGAAATTGAATCAGGGGATTTATCATTTTGTTATACGCTAAAGTCGGTTGTCTTTCGGGATAAGTTCCGCCGGCAAGTACAATGTCCTGTTCGTCAAATCCCAGCATTTCATCACTCATCCATGCCTCAATACGGCTGCCGCCATACGATGTATTGATTATTCCAACGGGGACATTTATTTCGGCTTGAATGTGTTTTGCAAAATAGTACGCAGTAGCCGAAAAGTTTCCCACATTACTTTTGTTTGCAGCTTTCCATACACTTCCGGCTATAAGTTGATCTGAAGGATCGTTGGCTAAACTTTTGGGAATTTTAAATTCCCTGATAAGCTCATTGCCAGCCGAAGCTATTTCAGTCGATCCGTTATTGCTCTGGCTAACTGTCATTTCCATGTTCGATTGTCCCGAAGCAAGCCAAACATCTCCAATGTATATATCATGATAGGTAATGCTTTGTTCGTTGCTGGTAATTTCCATTTCGAAGGGGCCGCCTGCTTGTGAAGCCGGTAATAAAACCTGCCATTTTCCTTCAGAATTGGCTGTGGTTGTTTCATTTAGTGTATTTAAGCGAACACGTATTTCGGCATTTGGCTTACTGGTTCCCCATACCGGAATATCGATATTGCGTTGGAGTACTGCGCCATTATTGAATATGCGCGAGGTGTTAAGTTGTGCTTGTGATATGTTGCTAATAATTATAAATGCACACAATGAAACGAAAGTGTACATGAGCCTTTTTTGTGTCATGATTTTATATCTTTTAATATGCATAAAACATGTTAGCAAATAAAAATATATACGTGCACAATGTTGGGGTAAAATTGTAGAATGTTGGGTGGCGAATGTTTCAGACAGTAGAGGGGGTTTATTTTGCAGTTGTTGTTTTTTGTAATTCATTTATAATACCGTATACAACCGGGCATATTTCACAATTTTTTTTAGTAATGTTGAGTATCTGAATCATTTTTCGTCGGTTTGTATGTGGGTATTCGCGGCAGGCTTTTGGACGGCTTTCGTATACCATACAATAATTGTCGGGCATTAAAAAAGGGCAGGGGCTTTGGTTAAATACGTAATCACCATCTTCGTCAATATGAAAATACTCATCAATCATATCGGCCGGTTTTCGTTTAAAATGACGAGCCAGTTTGTCGATATCTTTTTGTGTAACAATGGGGCTTATGCTGCTGCAGCAATTTGCACATTGCAGGCAATCAAAATTTTCGAAAGCTTTATAGTGAAGCGGGTGAAATAAATCATCGAGATTTTTTGTTTTGCTTTTTCTTAAAAATCTGAAAAAGGCATCAATATTTTTTTTATTCTGTTTTACTAAGATTTTAAGCTCATTTGGAGTTTTGTATTCAATTTTTTGCATGTTTGTTTGCTTGAGTATTCGAATATATACGATATTCTAAAATTAGAAAAAGAATGTTGTAACGATAATTTTTTTGTTAGGTACGTGGTATTGGATCGGGGCCTTTATATTGTTTTTTGATATGCACTTGTGCAATAAACAGCCCGATAATAACAATTGTAATGCCCACAACTTTTTGAATCCCAATGCTGTCGTTTAAAATAATCCATGCAAAAACAGCAGTAAAAACCGGGATAACATTTGTAAACATGTTGGCTTTAGTAATTCCCATATGCCGAACACTATATGTAAAGAAAATAAATGCAAGGGTAGATGCAAAAACAGCCAGATAAATAATTGATTTCATAGCTTCGATATCGAAAGGGGTATTCATAAAACGGTTTTTTTCGAAAAGCAGCCAAAAGGGTAAAAAATATACAGCTCCAGCTATATTCTGAAACAGAATTATCGATATGTTATTGATTGAGGGTGATATTTTATGAAGCACAACAGTGTACGCAACAGCCGAAAGTACAGCTACAAACTGTAATGCAACACCCAACGGACTCGCTGTTAAGCCTGTGCCAAATTCAAACACAACCAGTGTAACTCCAGCAAAGGAAACGATAATTCCGAAAAAGTTTTTGATAGTAATGCGCTCTTTGAAAAAAATGAAGGCTGCAAAGGGGGCTACCAGCGGAATGGTTGCAATTATTACTGCAGCTACAGTTGACGAAATGTGCTGTAAGCCAAAACTTTCGCCCATAAAATACAGAAAAGGTTCGAAAAAAGCCAGTAAAAGAATGTATTTAAAATCTTTTGTATTGGGAATGATAAGCCTTTTTGTGATTTTGGTATACACAAAAAGAATGGCCGATGATATTAATAAGCGCGAAAAAACAATGGTTATGGGGCCATACGATATGTTTGCTACTTTAAACCAAACAAACGAGAGTGCAAAGCAAAGCATTGCCAGTATTATGGCTGTATATATTTTTATGTTTTTGGGTTTCATAATTTGCTGCAAAAATTCTCAGGGGAGTAAATTTTCCCCTGATAAACTATGCTGCAAAAATACGATAAATACACATCGAAAAAGTGATGAAAATCATTTTTCGATGTGTGTGCGTAGTTGAATGATATTAGAATAGTCCGACTTTAATGGTTAATCCGGCAGTGTAATTTTTTAAAGCATTTTTCGATACATTTTCGATAGTTAAATCGCTTGTATACCTGTAAGTAGCAAAAGCAGCAATACGCATCCAACGGGTAAAGTTCACTTCGAGTTCAATTCCGGGTTCAACAACAAAGAAGTATTCTTCGAAATAGGTATAATTCGAATCCATATCGTATAAAACCGGGGTTATTACACCGCCACCAACAAGCACCGGAAACGAAAGGTGTACCGGTTTTAGTGGCCATGCCATGGGTTCAATAATTAAGCCTCCGTAAGCTCCGGTTAGTCCTTCGGCGTTGTAATTTATTATACTGCTTACATTGTTCAAAAATACCGATCCGCCTGTCCCTATGGCAAACCAACGATCAACAAGCCAACATCCACGCGATGAAATAACAAGTCCGTCTTTTCCGTCAATGGGAGAGTACCCACTTGAAATTGATACGTAAAATCCGTCGCGCTTGTGGCGTTTAAATAAAGTTTGAATTTCGTCGCGGTTTTGCGTATTGTCCGCAATTATAAGTGTTTTTTGATTTGTAGGTTCTTCAAACTCATTTTCGATTTTATTTTCAATTTCAGTTGAAGGAGCTTCGGGTTCCGAAGTAATTTCGTCAATTTTAATTGTTTTTTGTGCAAATCCTAAACATGTGTATGTCAATAATGCAGCAATAAGAATTAAATGTTTCATTTTATTTGATTTTTTATGTTTTTGTATCTGGTATATTTTTTTTTGTTTAAAAGTGGTATGATGCCCCTATGGCAATTCTTAAAAGCGAGGTTTTATATAATGAACTTCCTCCAAAATCGATGCGGGGTTTTATGTCAAAAGTAACTGATAGAGGAATATTGCTCAAGCTTAGCTCAACGCCTGCAATAGCTGAGAGTCCAATAACAGGAGTCCATCGTTTTATCCAATAATGCCCGCTGTCGTCAATAATCTGCTGATCCCATATTTTTGAGCCAATGTGTGCTCCGTATCCAAAGAAAAACGACATGTTATCGGGGAGTTTTTCCTCGTTATATTGTTTAAAAATTTTCATTATTGTTATTCGCTGGTTATTGTTTTGCCAGTTGAGCATCAGTCTTAGAGCACTAAGACTGTCTGTTTCTTGTTGATAATAAATTTCAGGTACCGATGCCAGTCTTATTCCTACCGATTGGTTTGTTTGGCTAAATGATAGTCCCGAGATGAATATTAATAATGTAACGATATATGCTTTTTTGATTTTCATATTCTGTCAGCTTATCGTGTTTGTTTGATTAGATCTCCCGAGCCGGTTTTCTTTACATCAAAACTTGGTTCGTTTATGTAAAAAATATTTCCACTTCCGCTAATTGTAGCGCTAAGTGTTTCGGATGCAGCTGTATATACATGGCCCGAGCCGCTTATCGAAATATTTGTATGTAAATTATCGAGGTCATATGCTTTTGCGTCGCCACTGCCCGACATTTTATACTCGGTGTTTTGTGCACTTCCATTGATATACAAGTTACCACTTCCCGAAATTTTTGTTTCGCAGTATGTGCATACGCTTTGTGTGCTTACATCGCCACTGCCGGTTATTGTTACATACAAATTGTCGCCTGCAAAACTGCTTTCAATATCGCCACTGCCCGAAACATAATAACTCATTTTGGTTGTTATTAATGTAGGTGTTTCGATATTGCCCGAACTGCTGTTTTTTAGCGCTTCGATATGCGGGCCTTTTACATAGATTTCGATGGTATAGTTTGGTCGCAAATTTATAAATGATGGTGTCGAAAGTTTGAGTTCATCGTTAATAACAACAGTTTCGATATATTGAATTAAATTGCTTTCGGCAACAATTTGTACTTCGCTTGAGTCAGAATATTCGAAAAATACGTCAAACGATGCACTTAAGGCAATCGATTTAAAATCAGGTATGTTTCGAATTTCTTCTTCAATTGTTTTGTTTCCATATTCGTAATCGATGTTTACACAGGCTAAAGCTGAAAAGCATACAGCAAATATCATTGCTGTGTTTAATGTGTTTTTTATTGTTTGCATTTTTTCATTTTTTAAGAGGATTTATTGATTTGATTTATTAGGTACTCATTATCGTTTAAGGATACTAATAGTAGCCGATGTTGTATTCATAATTAGCCCGGGAACTCCTTTTTCGATATTGCTTGTACGGCCGGTAATGCGCACAAGTGATTCGTTGGCATTAACCTTTTCGGTACTGTCAATAATTGCTTCGTTTGGAATGTCGATGTTTTGATCGGTAGTAATTTCAAAATTCATATCGGCATCTTTATCAAAAAGCAAGTTGATAATGGTCGATTGCGCTTCAATTTCGATATTTTGAGCCGATGGGCGGATGTTGTCGATTGAGAGTTCGCCGTATTTCATTTTAATATTTGAACTTTTCGAAAAATCATCAATTTCAAAATCGGACCAATTAGCTTGCGATTCAAGGTCGTAGAGCATTCTGATATGGTAATCGTCGCGTGTTGAGTTTACAAACAATTCGTGTACTTCGGTAATTGTAATGTTTGATGTTTTGCTGACTGTTCTGATTTTTCGTGCCGAAGCCAGGTTTAAATCGCTGTAATTAATTTCGAGATTTCCGGTATCTATTTGGTTAATTACTGCATCAACAAAATTTAATTTTAGAATGGTATATCCGGTAAGGTTATTTGCTTTTAATCTTCCGTTGTCCATATTTACAGAAATGTTTCCGTTGTAGTTGTTTATGTAAAAATTTCCGTATTTGTTGTTCACTCTAAGGTCAAGGTTATCGGGCATTTTAACTTTTATGTTAATGTTTACCTGCGATTCGCCCATACCTATGTTTTCTTTTAGTTTGATTAGTTCTTTAATTAATCGGTTTCGGTTGCTCGAAATAATGGTGTTAATCACCACATAATGACCAGTATGCGTAAGTTCGAAATTTATTTCGCTGAATTTTTGTTCGAGTCTCATTGTGTTTTTATCGCTAACACTGTAATGAATATCGACCCAAACCGAATCGTATGGCCAGGTTTCGACGCTTACATCTCCATATTTATTGTTGATGTCGACAATAGTTGTATTGTCAACTTTAAATCCTTTGCTGAGTTTTTGGCTTTGGGTATTTTGGCCCGAAACGCTGCTCGAAACAGCAAGCATAATCAGTATAATTATTGCTTTTGCTGTAAATGATATTTTACGATATATTTTCATTTTATGCGTTGTATTACATTGCTAATTAAATTGAGATATTTTGAGTGTTTTTTTAGTTTAGCAATTTATTTGGGTTAAAACTCTGTCAACCATTTTCAGGCGTATGCGATTATTTTGTATCATGGCTTCAATAACTTCGCGGTTGTAAATATTTTCGTTTAAATCGTCAACCAGTTCATTGTACATATAATTGAGTTCATTTAAATCCGATTCAATATCGTTTTTCAGTTCGGGATGAATTTGATAACATTTATTAATTTCTTTCATTTGATTTGAAACCTGTCGTGCATAATAAGCTTCTGTTTCGATAAGTTCTTTCAGTTCAGGATCTGAAATATTTGCATAGTAGGGTGCTTTGCCAGAATGCATCTGAATAAACACGGTACTAAAAAGAGCAATTACAAGTATTGCTGCAACCGATGCTGCAATTTTCCAAATGCTAATAGATTTTTTAGCTCCCAAATCCGATTCAATTTTTTTCCACAAATCAGGCGAAGGCAATTTTGTGTCAAATTCGTCTTTATGGTTTTTTACAAAATCTTCAAGCTTCCTCATAATATTTCTCCTTTAATAATTCAACAATTTTACGTTTTGCCCTCATGTATTGCGATTTAGACGTTGATTCGGAGATGTTCAAAATCTGCGAAATTTCAACATGGTCGTAACCTTCGAGCAAATAAAGCGAAAAAACAATTCTGCTTCCTTCAGGCAATTGTTCCATTGCTTTTTCAATGTCATTCACTGTTAATGAGCAGTCTTGGTCATCAGTTTCTTCACATCTGTCGCCAAAGTAGTACATGTTATCGGTCAGCATTAAATCAACTTTTCGCTTGTTTATGGCATTAATGCATGCATTAATAACAATTCGCTTAAGCCATGCGCCAAATGTCGATTCGTATCTGAAAGAGTCCAGTTTTAAAAAGGCTTGTACAAATGCTTCCTGCAATATGTCTTCGGCATCTTCGCGATTGTTCATCATCCGATAACAAATGTTGAACATGGCACGTGCATAAAGTTCATATAGCTGTTTGCGAGCCTTGTTGTTTCCCTTTTTGCTGGCTTCAATCAGTTTTTTGTGTATGTCAGTTTGTGTTCCCAATGGTATTTAATTCCAGTTTTAATGACAATATGAAATATTAAGGGTTGCATTTTTGTGAAAAAATTGCGTTTAAAATTGTCATTGTTTTTTTAAAATAACACAAAAAAATAGGTAAATATCCTGATTTGCAGGATTATTGGAAGGAAATTTTCTTTGTTTTATTTCGCTTTATCGAAAACCATATACCGGGGATGCAGAAAAACGAAAAAACTACAAAATACAAATGCATGCTTTTGGTAAAGAGGTTGATGTTATGAACCGATATTGATGATTTATCGAGGTATAGCGAAATAAATACAGTGGCCATCATCATGCTTAGGGTTTGGCCAAATACGCGCATAGTTGCATTAATTCCCGAAGCGATTCCGTACTGATGTTTTTCGACCGAACTCATTATGGCATTTGTGTTTGGAGAGGTAAACAAGCCAAAACCCAAACCCAGTATTGCTAAGGATACAGTTATGTATGTAAGCGAAGTAGTTTGTGTAATAAAAACCATCATTATAATTGAAATGAGGGTTATGCTCATTCCCAGCGAGGCAAGTTTTCCTGCATCAATTTTATCGCTTAAACGGCCGGTAAGCGGTGCGGTAATGGCCATTATTGCAGGTTGTATTACCAATACGAGCCCTGCTTCGCCGGGGCTTAACATTTTTGAGTATTGTAAATATAAGCTGAGTAAAAAACTTACTCCAAAGGTTGATGAATAGTGTATAAGAGCTGCAATATTCGAAAACGTAAAACGTGTATTGTGTTTTAGAAGCTTAACATTCAGTATTGGATACCGGGTTTTTGTTTGATGTAGATAAAACAATACAATTAGTACGAGACTTGATAGCAAAATATAAATTCCAAAATTTGATTTAATATTTCCACCCCCGTATATAAATGCAAATATTGCTAAGGCATAAATTAAGCTTCCTTTATGGTCAAATTTGTGCGAAAGGAGTTGATGTGTATTTTTTCGCAGGTTGATATGAGCCATTATTATGGTAATTATTCCCAGTGGAACCGCCATAATAAAAATAAGTTGCCAGCCTCCCAGCTGAGTGAGCAATCCACCTAAAAAAGGCCCCAGCGATAAGCCTGTGTATACCGCACCAATATTAAGTCCCAGGGCTACTCCTCGTTTGTTTGGCGGATATACTTCGGTTATAATTGCCACTCCGGTTACGTGCATAAGAGCAGATCCTGCTCCCTGCGCTATCCTGCTTATAATTAACAGGTTGATACTTGGGCTTAGTGCTGTTGTAAGCGATGTTATTGTGAAAATATATAGGCCCAACTTAAAAAAGCGTACTCGTCCCCAAATATCTGAGGCTTTACTTAATGGGAGTAAAACAATTGCATTGGCCAGTAAAAACGAATTAGTTACCCAGCTTAGTGTTGTTGCGCTGCAGTTAAAATATTCCTGAATATCGGGTAATCCAATATTTACTGCCGAAAGCATAAACGGATTCATGAACGAAGCAAACATGGTGGTAAATAAAACAGCTAATATTCCCTTGTTGCTATATTGTTCTTTGTTTCCTAATTTGCCCATTTTTTAAACCAATTACTATACTTTAATTATAACTTGGTAAGCACGAGTGTTCTTTCGAGTAGCGCATCATTTGCTCTACATATCCTTCGGTATAAT
>CAZARW010000046.1:6330-22216 GCA_964487645.1 uncultured Prolixibacteraceae bacterium | reverse complement strand
AACCAATAAACAACCGATGAACTACCAACGAACTCAGCTTAGCCCCAACGGGGCGTAAGCATTAGCGTAGGGCGTAGCCCTATGGATATGAAAAATACAACAATTGAACCGAGCCCCAACGGGGCGCAAGCATTAGCGTAGGGCGTAGCCCTACGAATATTGGGAAAACGAACAAGATTGATGAGCCCTGAAAGGGCGACAAGCAATAGTATGACCTGTCTCGATTTTTCGGGAGGGCAACGCCCTATTAAATCAAACGGAACAAACACGTAATTGAATAAATTTTTGAAATATTGAATAACCGATCAAAAACATGAGTCTATAGTCTAAAATCTAAAGCCTAAAGTCTCCTGTCTATGATTTCAATACTATTTTATTATGCATTCGGACAAAACAAAAACAATGAAACAATTCGCCAACAAGGTTGGCCGTCGTTTCGCCATGGCCGTGGCAGCCTTGTTGTTTGCCACAACTCTTGCACAAGCACAAGAACCTTACGTATTTATGGAAGGATCGATACACAGTTTTAGTGTCGAATTTCACGAAGGAAACTCTTTTGTATGGTCGTTTCATACCGAAACATTCGACCCATACGAAGAAGCTGTTACTTATATCGACGGAAACAGCAGCAACGAAGTAACTGTACAATTTAACGACCTGAGTCGTGCCAGTGGCGAAATTGCCCATCTTGTAGTTACCGAGTCGCGTAACGATGTGGGGTGCTCTACTGCTCGTGCTATCCAAATACTTTTGCAACCAAACAATATGTATTTCGATTTTGCAGTTTACCAACCCGAAACATCCGAGGAGTGCTATAACTACGAACAGTTATACGAGGCTTCGGTTGAGGTAGGTATGAACTTTACCGACCGAAACGGTAGCACCGATGCTCCAATACCCGAAGACAGGTTTCCTTTGAAAGTGAAATATACGGTGCAAAACATTACGGCTGCAACCGGTATTATCCAGGGCAACAATGGCGAATATGTTACTCTTGAGTATAGTCCCGATAACCTGTATCTGCTCCCCGTTCCCGAAGTGAAAGGCGAAGAGCATGTTACAACTGTTTACGAACTCGAAATTACCGAGGTAACCGACAGTCATGGTACGGCAATTACTCACGACGAAGAACGCAGAGTTCAAATACGCATAATGAATCACTTGCCTGCAACCGGAGGAATGGATGTAGCAATGGTGTATTCGGTTGAACCGATTAAATACATTGCATCGTTGTAATGTAAATCTCTGGAATTTTATTCCCGGGTGTGATGTATGTATTGTATAATGCATTCATCGTTATTGAAAAAAATTGAAGTTCATTAAAACAGAATAAAGGCTTTTTGTAGAGTCTTTAGTATTGAATTTTTACAGGCTTTTTTGTCCGAATGGGTTTGTAAATAACACAGCACACTGTAAATGAACAAAACTGGTGTAGAAAAATGCAGATGCATTTATAAACGTTCGAATACATATTGATGAAAATTAATGTGTTGATATCCAAAATAAAATGGATTTAAGTTTCAGAAATTTTGATTAAGCAAATTTTTGAATCGGGGGTGAAAAATTGAATAATTATTTTGAAGGAGAAGATGAAAAATTTAGCAGAAGGAGTAAAAAGTGTTTTTAAGCGCGTAATACAGGCCAATATGAGCCTTGAGCATTATTGGTTTTTGAAAAAGCACGCAATGGCAAACACACCACGCGAAAGCGATAAATTGAAAAAAAACGACTGATGATACAGCCTTGTTTTTATAGCATTTTTTTATAAAAAATCAGGCAAGGTAAAATAAAGGTTTTAGAGTAAACAAATATTTGTCTCTAATTCGGGAAAAAAGAAAAGCATAAGCGATGCAACGAAAATTGTACATACTCTTTTTGATACTGGCAGCCACTGCAATATTGGCTGCAGGCAAAGCTTATGCCCAAAGTGTACCTATTCCCAATCCCAATTGGCCGCTCGATAGTGTTATAAATGGCAACAGCCGGCAGTATACCATTAATGGTGATCCCAATTATGCTTCACCCTCAACTTTTGTGTGGACTGTCGAAGGTGGGCATATTTATACCGATGCAGCACTTTCGTTGCCTTTAGGTAACGGGTATACCGGCCAGATTGAAGGCACTGCCGACAACAAATCAACAGTTTGGGTAGTATGGGACGATTTTTTACAACCCCTTGATACAGGGTATGTATATGTATACGAAATATCGGCCGATGAATGTGAAATGCCCGATACCGACGAGAATAAATACGTAGGGCGCAGGGTAAAAGTGTCGGCTCCGCCCGATGTTCGGTTTCTTGAACCCGAAACTTTTGTATGCTCATACGCCGATCCTGTAGTGGTTGATATTGTAATTGAAGGGATGCCGCCATTTGATCTGACTTACAGCATTAACGGTGAGTTTTTTACCGAGTATATTTTGCCCGAAGATATGGTCGATTCCGATGGCGATGGCGAAGTGAACAACTATACAATTACTATCGACGAATTTCAGGGAACAATTTACGATGTAGTATATATACTTCGGCTCGAAGAGGCATCAAGTGGTGGAGTGCAGGGAAATATACTCCAGTACCCAACCCACACAATTACTGCATACCGACAACCCGATGCTCCAATTATATTCGACGATCGTACACAGGTTACACGCGACAGCCGTCACACCTATTTTCTTGAATATGCCGGCGAAAATCCCGAAATGTGGATTTGGGAAATGTACGACGAATGGGGAAATCTTGTGTTTGAATCGCAATCGGGTTCGCGTTCCGAAGTGAGCATCGACTTTAATTATGCCGATGGAATATACGATCTGCATGCATTTTATATAGCCGAAAACCAATGTGAAAGCTATCACGATACATTGCAAATTGAAGTATTCGGACAACCACAAATAGCATTTTCCGAAACAACAGGCGATGTAACTACATGTTCCGAAAGTTCAATTATTCCAACCGAATATTTCGAATTTTTAGTAGAATATCAGGGAGCACTCAGTTACAGCTTTTTATACGAGGTATTCGATTACGAAGGCAATTCGCTCGGAACAACACAAACCGAATGGCAAACAAGCACCGAGGCTATGATTTCGATACCAAATACATTTATTAACGATGCCGTACCTGAAATAAACCGCGTATGGACTATAAAAATTATTAACGCAATAAACGAAGAAGGATACGATGTTGAAGTGATTGATTCAGATATCGAAGGTGGTAACGACGAACGCAGAATGATTATCCATCCAAAACCATTTGTCGATGGAGAAATCGATTTTTATAACTAAAGAAATTTTTTAAAGTAAAAACAGCATAAAAACAAATGCCAATAGGATAAAAAATAAACACGTGAGAAAAATAGTAACATATATAATAGTATTACTGGCAGTGTTAACAGCACTTTCGGAGTCGTTAACAGCGCAAAGGGTACGTTATATCGAGCTTAACTCGATACACGCCCTTACTGTGCCCGAAAACCCCTATTATACATTTGACTGGACTATTACTTACGATATTGATGGTACTGTTGAAGTGAGCTCCGACTCAAGTGTAACACACAATATCCTTTGGGACAGACGCACAACATACCATGTGCAGGTAGTGCCTATACTCGACTCGGTTGGATGTTATGGTGAACCGGTATTTCTTGATGTTATTCCTGTCGATTATCTTTCGCTTCATGCTTTCGACGATTTTTACTCAACAGTTGTTAATGTGCCTATTGCTGCCGATGTTAGTGTAAACGATATTGAAGAAACAGGGGCAAGCATTTTTTACAACCCATTGTTGGTTGTTGAACCTCAGCATGGTACAATCGACTGGTTTCCCGATGGTACATTTTTATATACTCCCGATCTCGATTATGTTGGACCCGATTACTTTGTTTACGAAGCTTTTGTAAATCCAAATTCGCAAAACGAAATGCGGGCCAATGCAACTGCATACATTCAGGTTCGCGATGATGATACTCAATCCGATATTTATGTCGAAAAAACCGGGCCGGCTAAAGCATTATACGGATCGACAATCAATTATCTGATTAAAATATTGAACAAAGGGCCTAATGTTGTCGAAAATTTATCGATACGCGACAATATTACCTTTGGCTTGCTTAATCCACGCTTTGTGGTCGATGGACTTTTTGATGAGTTTATAGCTTGGGACGACAGCTTCAAAATAGAACAACTTCCGGCTAACGATTCGGTGCTTATGTATTTTAAAGCTACCGTAAGCGATTTTGCTCCCCAATTTGTGTATAACCAGGCAATGGCATGGTCCGATGTGTACGATCCTGTATACGAAGACAACAGCTCAATTTGGAAAACCGAAATTACATCCATTTATGCCGATTTGCCCGATATGATTTTTGTGTCGAGTTGCGAAACAAAAGTTTTGCCCGGAAGCGAAAGCGAAAGTAGCCACGAAATTATTCGTTACGAATGGAAAATGGTGGATGGAAGTGAGGCTATTGGTTTAGACGATCCAAATATTGCTGATCCGGTATTTACTCCCGATACTTCAACTTACGGGAAAAATATCGATTTTATTCTTACTGTTACCGACAATGAAAACAACATTGCTACAGATACATTAACTGTTGCTGTGGCTGTTGAGCCTGTTGCAATTATTCAACCCGATACACTATACAAAGATAACGATGTTGATATTGTAGTAAATGCAAAAACAAGCAGCGGTCACGGAATTAGCTACTGGTGGTCATCATCCGATGGTGAATACACCGGACAGCGAAACCTCGATTCGTTGGTTATTACTCAAACCGGAACCTACAGCGTAACCGTTACCGATCAGTTTGGTTGCGAATCGACCGATTCGGTTATTGTATTGCGTCAATCGCACCCGCCGGTTGCTCAAAACGATACCGTCGCAATTATTGCCGGTACTTCAACTGTTTTGCCTAATCAAGGTCGCGATTACCTGGCATTGAGCAATGACCCCGACATGCAAATGCAATATCTTCAATCGCTCCCCGACTCGAACGTGAACGTGTTGAATAATGATTACGATATTAACGACTTTGACTTGTATGTTAAAGGTCTGGCTACGCTGCCCGAACATTCACAATATTCATTCGATTCGCTCGGAACATTTGTAATTACTCCCGATACAGGATTTTGGGGAACCGATTATATCGAATATATAGTTTGCAATACCGGTATTCCTTCAAAATGCGCAAATGCTCAAATTGTAATTATTTCGTTGCGCGAGCCATTAAATGCCGATGTGGAGATTGAAAAAACCGGCCCACAAATCGCTTTTTGGGGCGATACAATTCATTACGAGCTTAAAGTTTGGAATAATGGCCCCGATACTGCAACATCCGTTTTAATCACCGATTTGTTTAGTAACGATTTGTTTAACCCCGAATATTCGCTCGATAGCGGCCAGGTATGGGAGCAATGGTTCGATAATTATACCTATCAGCAAGCTCTTTTGCCCAATTCCGATACATTAAATATTATGCTCAGAGCATTTGTTCGCGAAGATGCTCAGCGCAGCATTCCGAATAAGGCTTGGATTGAAACAAATATTATCGAAAAAGATTTTGAAAACGATACTTCCGAAATTGTTTCGCGCATTAAAGAAATGGTTATTGCCGATGCAGGCCCCGATTCAACCATTGGTGCATGTATCGATGAACTCGTTCTTGACGGGTCAAACAGTATTGGCGAAAACCTTGTATACCTGTGGAGCCCGGCAAGCAATTTGTCGAACCGCAATGTTGCATCGCCTGTATTTAATAACCCCGGTGTTGGAGGCGAATATACGTATACGTTAACCATTACCGACGACGACAACATTACATCCGAGGATCAGGTAACGATTACAGTGCATCAACCGCCTCGGGCAATTATTAATCAGCCTCGTTATCAAATGCTGCTTGGCGATACAATTGCTATAAGTGGAACAAAATCAACGGGTGCAGCTCCGCTTACCTACCATTGGAAAACCGATAACGGATTTATTTTGCCCGGCGACGAAAACAAAGCGAGTGCTCGGATTAATACCATCGGAATTTATAAACTGATTGTAAGCGATGTGGCCGGATGTTTAGACAGTACCGAGGTTGAAGTAATCGAATTCTTTTACGATCCTTTTGCAATACCCGATTTTTACAGTACAACGCGTAACGGCCAGATTACTACCGAAAATGTAATGGATAACGACTACGAACCCAATGGTTTTCCAATGAGTGTAACCGCTCGTACAAATGTAAACACTGAATTGGGCGGAAAAGTTACCATTCGCGATGACGGTTCGTTTGATTATACGCCTCCTACAAATCAATCGGGCAAAGTCGATAAATTTACCTATACACTTTCGAGTACTCAGCTTGATGAAAATGGCGATGAGGTTATTGGCGACGATGGAAGGGCAATACGTCGTACCTGTGAAGGTTATGTGCTTGTTACAATAAATCATGCAAACGATATTGCCCGCTTAAACATTACAAAAACACCTACAGTGCCCGGTACTGTAATTGATTTACCCGGTGGTGTGAAATTTCGGCTTGAGATCGAGAACGAAGGGCCTGCAACAGCTGTTGATGCTATTGTTACCGATTACCTCAATCCCGAGCATGTTCGAAATGTTCAATACAGCATTAATGGCGGAGCCTTTACTCCAATGACTTACGATCACAGTATTTTACGGGGATTTGGATTAATAAACCTTGGCGATATTGCTGATGGCGATATTGTGACAATTGATATTGAAGCAACAGCTAACCGTACAATTCCGCCAATGATGTTTAATGCCGGATCGGTCGCTTCAACAACTTACGACGATCAGTGGGATTGGGAAGATGTTCTGACCCGAAATGTCGATACAGCTTCAATTCGTGTCGAGTCGAACCTCTATGCCGATATTCAATTGGTTGAATTGTTCGACGACAGGAAAAACGATCGTACAATTGGTGCTTGCGATAATGTATCGTATGTTACTGCAATAAACAGTACACCTTTCGACGAAATTGACCAGTTTGAGTGGTCGCCTCGTGAGATGTTTGTAACCCCCGACTCATTTAAAACTACCTTTAACCATCAATATAGCGACACAACCATCACAATTAGTTTGTCGGTACTTATGGGCTCCGATATCAAAACGGCCGAAATGACCATTATATTCTCCGAAGAACTTATTGTTGATGCCGGCCCCGATCGAAAAGTAAATCCAAACGAAACACTGGTAATCGACGCAACAAACAGCCGTGGCCGTGAAGCTGAATTTACCTGGGAAAAAATATCAGGAAACGATTTTGAACGCTACGAAAACGGAAATATTCTAACTCCTGTAGTGGGAGGTACCGGTGTTTATGTTCTTCATGGTATCGATTATCACGGATGTATGGCTGCTGATACAGTTAAAGTACGCGAAAACGATCTTATTCCGGTAAACGATATTGTGAATACCCTTATGGATTTTGCATTTAATGGCAACGTGGGAACCAACGATTACGATCCCGATGGCGATTCAGTGATTTTTACAGGACAGGTTCGTCCTCCATCGCATGGTACTTTGAGCGATATTGAAGGACAACCGGCCGGGATTAAAATTGGGCCCGATGGTGCATTTACGTATATTCCGGGGAATGCTTATAAAGGTCCCGATTTCTTCGAATACCAGATATGCGACAGTAACGACCCGCAAATGTGTAAATGGGGTAAGGTTTATATCAATGTGTTTGATGTTGAATCGCCAAATAATACTCCTCCGGTTGTAAACCACGATCATATTTTTGTTGTGCCGGGCGTATTTTTCGAAACAAACGTGTTGGGCAACGACCTCGATATTGATGGTGACCGTGTACATATTCAGCGAATAATGGAAAATCCTCAAAACGCATTGTTTGATTATCAGGACGATGGTACAATTATGTATCCGAGCGAATCGGATGCCAGTGGGTTTGATGAATTAGTATATAGAGTACGCGACTCGCAAGAACCTGCTGTATGGAACGATGGAACAATGTTCTTTCAGATACACCGTATTGCCAGTGATAATCACAGGCCTGTAGCAAGCGACGATGTTTACCTCGCTGTTGAAAAGCCGATTTCGGGTAATGTACGTATAAACGATTACGACCCCGATGGTGATCAATTTGCCCTGAATATCGACCCAATAGTACAGCCTGAACACGGAACCATCAGGTTTAGCTCGAACGGTAGTTTTGTATATACACCCGAAGAGGGTTACGAAGGAACCGACCGCATTGTATACGAAGTAACCGAAACACGAACTGCTCAACGCTACTCCGATTATGCAACATTATATATTGTAGTGATCGACGAAAGCCGATATTCAACCGATGTTGCTATCGAAAAGCATGCACCCGATGACCTCATCTCAGGCCAAACTGTACTTTACGAACTCGAAATTACCGTCGAAGGGCCCGCTTTGGCTAACGATATTGTAATACACGATTCACTACATGCCGGATTGCTTGATCCACAGTATTCGTTCGACGGAATAACATGGCGCGAGTGGAGAGATGGCAGTTTAATTATCGAACAAATGTTTGTAAGTACCGATACTGTGCTATACTTACGCGCTACTGTTCCCGATATATTCCTCGATAATCCACTTCGAAACAGTGCGTATATTACACACGATATGACAGAGCTTGATTTCGAAAACGATACATCCGAAGTATTTACCGAAATTATTCAGCGTGTTATTGCCGATGCAGGCCCCGATCGGACAATTGGAGCTTGTTATCTCGACACATTCAAACTTGAGTCGGTAAGCCTTGGATCTACAGGAATGGAATATCAGTGGTTTCCTGCCGATAGTGTGACCAGTACTACAAGCCGCACAACCGGAATAATTATGCAGCCCGGCGAAACACAGGAGTTTATGCTTATTGCAACTCATCCTGTATATGGAGATGTTGATACAGCATATGTAAATATTACTGTTGCCGATCCTGTTATTGCTAATGGCGGAAACGATGTTTACCCCCAAGATGCTCAGCCTGTAACTCTCTTAGCAAATATGAGTTCAGGTGTTGGCCCACTCGAATACGAGTGGTGGGTTTATGACGAAGACGACGAAAAAGTAGTTTTGACCAACGAAGAGGTTCTCGTGGTTGAGCGTACAGGAACATACTATCTTACTGTAACCGATATTTATGGGTGTACCGATACCGATCCTGTTTACGTTGGATATAAAATTGAACCCTTCGAAGCGGTTGACGATTATGTCGAAACATACCAGCAAACTCCGGTCGATATTTATGTATTGCGAAACGATACAATTGATGTAAACGATAGTTACGATCTCGATTTATTGCTTGTTCTCGATATGCCAAAACACGGGCAGGTTATTCCATCAACTCAGGATTCGTTCTTTACATACATCCCCGATCCTTATTATGTAGGAATGGACTCGTTTACATATTTGGTAACTACGGCTCAAAGTCCTCCTATGCAAGCAACTGTGGTTATTCGGGTTATTGAATTGCCACCGGGTGTTCCCGAAGGTTTTTCTCCTAATGGTGATGGAATTAACGATGAATTCTTAATTGAAAATATTGAATTGTACGAAGATAATGAATTGATTATATTTAGCCGTTGGGGTAATATTGTTTATAAAAAAGAAGGATATACCAACTCCGAGCCATGGAATGGAGTGGCAAATACAGGAGTTCGAATAGGACGTGGCCCGGTGCCTACAGGTGTATACCTGTATATACTCGATTTAGGGCCACACGAATTATTAAAAGATAAACGCTATATAAAACGAACAATTTATGTAGCATCTGATTAAGCAAATGTGATATTTTTAATTTGAACGTGAGAAAAATTCAATACATACTATTTATTCTTGTTGGATTGTTGGCAGTAAATTTTGCACATGCACAACAGCAGGTATTGTTTACGCAGTATATGAATCAAATGCTGTATATGAACCCTGCATATGCCGGTGCTAAAGGTGTTACCAGTGCTACTCTTATTGCCCGCGAACAGTGGACAGGAATTGAGGGACATCCCGGTACACAATCGCTTTTTGTGCACTCGCCAATGACCGATCAAACAGGTATTGGAGGATCGATCACAAACGACCGCATTGGAATTGTTAACAATACCGATGTTTATGCCGACTATTCATATTCGATTAACTATCCTGGCGATAAATATCTTTCGTTTGGATTAAAAGCCGGATTTAGTTTGTACTTTGCCGAACTCTCAACTGTCGATTTGGGCGGAATGGCCAGTGAATTGCCCGATCCTGCATTTTTATACGATATTAACAATCCGTTTATGCCCAATGCCGGTGTGGGGATTTATTATTCAACACCAAATTATTATCTGGGATTTTCGGCTCCTAAATTAATCGCTAACAGGATTATAAAAACCGAAGTTGAAACAAATACTGTAAGCCGCGAAGAGTTACACATGTTTTTTATGGGGGGTTATGTGTTTGATTTGAGTAGAATTATTAAATTTAAACCATATTTCATGCTTAGGGCAGTGCCTAATGCACCTTTGTCGTTAGATTTAACTGCTCAATTTGTTCTTGTTGATATGTTGTGGTTGGGAGCTACTTACCGTGCAGGCAATGCTTTTGGATTTATGGCTCAGATTAAAGTAAACGAACAGCTAACTGTTGGATATGCTTACGATTTAACAACAACAGTATTACGGCAGCATACCGGCAGCGGAACACATGAGATTATGATTGGCTATGATTTCAGTTTTGGAAGAGGACGTGTAAGATCGCCTCGTTATTTCTAAATTTTTTGTATATTATGCGAATGAAACTGATGAAATATATGGGTATGGTGCTGATGGTTTTTTTAATGGCAAATGTTGCTTCGGGGCAATTGCGGTTAACCATCAGATTGGCAGATAAAGCATTTCACGATTTTTCGTGGAACGAAGCTATCGATTTATATACCTACGTGCACGAAAGAGATCCTGAAAACGTATACGTAATCAGGAAACTTGCCGATTCAAACAGAAACATCGGACGTACGGAAGAGGTCGAAAAATGGCTCGGAATGCTTATCGAAATGGGAGAGGAACAACCCGAAGATATTTTCTATTATTCGATGGCTTTGAAAAGTAACGGAAAATACGAGCAGTCTGAAGAGTACCTGAAAGAATATGCCGAAATGCGGCCCGAAGACGGAAGGGTTACTCTTGAGCAATCATTGCTCGAATATATCAATTTTTTAGTTGCTGATTCATCTCGGTATGTGGTTGAAACTGTCCCGTTTAATACAAAGGGTGCTGACTGGGGGCCAACTTTTTATAAGGATCAAATCGTTTTTGTATCAACAGGTGATCCCGACGAAAGCCGCGATATTAAATACAACTGGGATAATCTCCCGTTTTTAAGTATATATGCTGTAACGGTTGATGAGTACGGGAACTATTCCGAACCGGCTTTGTTCGACAAAGAAAACCTTACCTCAACATTCCACGACGGACCGGCTACTTTTGATAATAAAAACAACAGGGTATACTTTAACAGTAACCGCAGTACCCGCAATACAGGCCGCAGTGGCGACGAAGAAAATAACCTTCAGATTTATTATGCCGATCGCGAAAACGATACATGGATAGTAAAAGGTGGATTTAAATATAACGATACCCGATACAATTACCGACATCCGTCAATCGACCCATCGGGCGAAGTACTCTTTTTTGCATCCGACCGGCCCGGAGGTAAAGGTGGCAACGATATTTGGTGGTGCCGCAGAGTAAACGGCGATTGGAGTGAACCCGTAAACCTCGAAGAAATTAATACCGAAGGTGAAGAAATATTCCCTTTTATTGCTCCTGATGGTGTTCTCTATTTCTCATCAAACGGATGGGGAGGAATGGGAAACCTTGATGTTTATATGGCTCTGCCCGATAGAGGGGTATACAAAAGTGTCGAAAATCTTGGATATCCTGTTAATACTTCGCGCGATGATTTTGGAATCACCCTTAGCGAAGACGGTATGAGTGGATATTTTTCGTCAGACAGGCCGGGAGGTAAAGGGCATGACGATATTTATAAACTCGAAATTTTGTGGATCCCCGTGCAAATTAAAGGGGTGGTTCGCGACCGGATAAACATGTTTGAAGTATCGGATGCTCGAATTGCTCTGATTGATGAAAACCTCGATACAGTTAGCGTTGCATTCTCAAAAGAAGACGGAGAGTTTATTTTTCCTGCTTACAAACAACGTACATACAAACTTGCTGTAACTAAAGAGGATTATATTCCTTACGAACGTGAAATTTCAACTTTCAATAAACTGCCTAACGAAGAAATTGCTGTTGAGCTATTTATCGAAATGGATTTCAATATGATGGAACAGCCCGACAGGTTGCAGCCATTGAGCCTTGAACGACAAGGTGATGAGGAAATTCAGATTATTCAAATAGAGCATATCAACTATGCCTTTGACAGCGACAGAATCTTACCCGATGCTTCAATTATTCTCAATAAAGTAATTGAACTGCTTAAGCAATATCCCGATCTCGAAGTTCAAATCGAATCACATACCGATAGTAAAGGTAGCGACGAGTATAATTTGCGATTGTCGAAACGCCGGGCTGCATCGGCTTACAAATATCTTATCGACAGGGGAATTGCTGCAACAAGTGTCGAATATGCAGGATATGGCGAAACTCGTTTGCTTAACCATTGCGATGATGGTGTTGACTGTATTGAAGAGGAACATGCAATTAACCGTCGTTCAATTATTAAGGTTATTCGCAGGGGTAAGTATAAGCCATCGCGGAGTCAACGCAGCCAGTTTTATTTCTAACAATATTCATTGAAAGAATTGCAAAAACATCAAATAATTTTACTTTTCATAAAAAAAAACTGTCGCAAAAATTGCAGCAGTTTTTTTTTGTTTTATTTCTTTTATTGTTTAGGTTTTGCTTACCTAATAAAGAATGGGCATAATTTTCGGATTGCTTAAAAGCATATTGGGTTTTTGCTCTTTTATTTCGGATATTGATTTTTCAATCTGGCTTAAGGTACAAGGCATTGTTGCAACCGAAAAAACAGCTTTTTCGCCACTATGGCGATTATGACTCACAGTATCGATATTGATTTTTTGCTTTCCTATTGATGTAGTGATAAAACCGGTTGTTCCGGGTAAGTCGGCTGTGTGAAAGGTAATGATGTATGGAAAAACAAACTCTTTTGCATCGGCAAAGTTGCGGTTTTGTGCTTCAGCAATATTTCGCATCTTATCTCCATAGCGTGCAATAAACACAATATCCGAAACAATCGACATGGCTGTTTCGGTTGATCCGGCACCGGCTCCTACCAAAATGTGTTTACCCGAGTATTTTCCATTTATGCGTACGGCATTTGTTGCTCCATTGACTTCGGATAAAAAATTGCTGTTTTTTACCATCATAGGACGTACCGAAGCATAAATATCGCCATTAACTTTTTTGGCATAACAAATCAATTTGATTTTTGCTCCAATTTCATTCGCAAAATCGATATCTTCTTTTTGAATATTTTCAATACCAATAATCGATAAATCTTCCATCGATACATCAATGCCGTATGCTAGTTTTATGAGTAAAATGAGCTTATGTCCGGCATCGCCTCCGTTAATATCAAGTGTGGGGTCAGCTTCGGCATATCCGTTTTGCTGCGCCAATTGTAAAGCTGTGTCAAAATCGAGATTGTCGTTTTGCATTTGGCTGAGGATATAATTGCTTGTGCCATTCATTATGCCCGAAACCGAAAGGATTTTATCGCCTGTAAAATTTTCTTTTATCGTTTTTATTATCGGAATAGCACCACAAACTGCTGCTTCAAAACCAATTTTTACACCGGTTTTTTCTGCTGCTTCAAATATTTTTATGCCCCGTTCGGCAAGCAGGGCTTTGTTGGCCGTAACAAGGTGTTTCCCCGATTTAACTATCGACAAACATGTTTCGAAAACAAAATCATTCTTACCTCCAATGGTTTCAATAATTAAATCAATTTCGTCCGAAGCAATTATATCCTGTATAGCTTTGCCGGCTTCGTCTTTGCTTAAATCGTTTCCGTTGCCGTAAAACAATTCAATGGGTAAGTCAAAGCGCTCAGCGGCTGTTTTTGGCGATAATTCTACAATTGTTTTTAATACCAGTTCAGTATCGGCACGCAGATTTAGCTCTTTGTGCATTTCGCGAAAAATTTTCGCTACTCCGCCACCAACTGTGCCACATCCTAATATTGCTACATTCATTTGTTTCATTACTATGCTATTCTTTTAATTTAAGAAAAACTATTTGCTGTATTCAAAAACGGTATTCCTGAAACAAATAATTTTTCCGAAATATACAATTTTTTAAAAGGTTGACAGTACTTTTTTGCTAAACTACATGAAATGTTCGACCTGTATACGCGTAATGGCAAAATTCAGCAAATTACCGAATATAATTTGATGAAAATGCTTTAGTTTGATATCTTTTTGATGGATTGATTACAATTGTGCCTTGAAAAAAAAGCAATCTTCGAAATGGTTTTCGAGAGAAGTGGGGGCACTTTTAAACAAGCCAAAAACAGATGAACCACTTCCCGACATTGCTGCATATGTTGCTCCGGCTTCATACAGCGTTTTTTTTATGTTTCCAATTTCGGGATACAATGCTATTACGGGTTTCTCGAATGCATTTTTTATCGTTTTTTTCCAGTTTGAAGGGGATTCTTTAATTGAGGCTTCAAGATTTTGGTCAGCTTTGCATGGTACAATGTTAGCATAAGCTTCGGCTGTTGATATATGGCATTGAGGTTTAACAATTATTAAATAGTAATTCTCAATGTGTACAGTTGCAGGTTTTAACAGTTCACCGCGTCCGCTTGCAATTGATGGTACATTGTTTATAAAAAAAGGGCAATCGCTTCCCAACTTTGCGGCCATTTTGTGCAATTGTTCCGGTGTTTGTTTGTTCCCAAACATTTTGTTGAGAGCTACAAGTGTAAATGCAGCATCAGACGATCCCCCACCTAATCCGGCTCCTGTTGGGATGTTCTTATGTAAGTGAATTTTTACTTTTTGAATTTTTGCAGTATCACGCATTGCCTGGTAAGCCTGTACTACCAAATTGTTGTTTGATGAAGATTCGACTTGAATTCCACTTTGTGTAAACTCAAACGTTTCTGAAGGGATAATTTCAAGTATATCGACTAAAGGTATTGGATATAAAATACTTTCGATGTTGTGATATCCGTCTTTCCTTTTTTGAATTACATTAAGGCCAATATTTATTTTTGCGTTTGGATAAACAATCATTGCTTAAAGGTTGAATAGAAAAGCGAATGTAATGAAAATTCACATTTTTTGAAGACAAAAAAAACCTCAATAAAATTGAGGCTAATATTTTTACAGCTTAGATCAATAAACCAGATTTAAAATTAAATACTATCTCTTTTTCTTGCTTCACTAATGAAAGCAGTGGCAACAGCCATTAAAAAAATTCCGAATGCAATTAATAAATAAATCATAGCTTGTAGTGTTAGGTGATTATTTCACGCAAATTTACGTTAAAAGCCCAAAAATAAAGCATTTATGATGCGCTATTTTACGAAAGTGTGTTTTGTGTTGACGAACGGATGTTTTGTGTTGACTAAAGGTCGATTTTTGTTGATGAATGTTTTTATATATATACAAATTCTATACAAGTAAAAAAGGGTGTTTTGTTTGGATAAATTCGTAATTGTCAAAATATCAACACATAAGGATGTCCGATGACCTTCCCGATTTCATCGGGACGCTCTGTTTTTTGAAGCATTTTCATTATTAAAAAGAATATTGTCAAAAAAAATAAGACCCACAGCATAATCTGTGAGTCTTTTCTAAATGTGGAGAATATCGGAATCGAACCGATGACCTTTTGACTGCCAGTCAAACGCTCT
>CAZARW010000046.1:0-6301 GCA_964487645.1 uncultured Prolixibacteraceae bacterium | reverse complement strand
GGAATTTGAACCGTTGACCTTCCCGATTGCTATCGGGACACTCTAGCCAACTGAGCTAATCCCTCGTTTCAAAACAGAGCTGCAAATATATAATTTTTTCAGTTTATCAAGTGTCCGTTCAAAAAAAAAATTGTAAATTATAAATACTGAATACTGTTAAAAAAGTAAACGAAAAAGTATTTAGGAATAATTTTAAGATTAAAGGTCTTAAATAAACGCTCTTTAAAAAATAATATATACTGAGTAATTGCGTTTATTTTGTCTAATTGGATTGCTTTTTTTCGTTTTGAAATTTTTGGAAAAACAGTCATTTTGTATAAGGAAAGATGAAAAACGAAAAAATGTAAAATTTTTAAAAAGACAATAGGGCGTATCCAAAGATATTTTTATAACTTTAGCCGCTCTATTTAGAATAAGAAAAACAATAAAAATATCACTTTATGGAACTCAAAAAGACACCAAAAGCCGATCTTGAGAACAAGCGGAATATTTTCGTTCAGTTTGGCTTGGTGATTTCGCTGGGTATTGTGTTAACAGCATTTAACATTAACGATAGGGTTAAAACTGTTGATACGCTTGGCGAACTTATGGAAACTGAAATAGAAGAAGAGGTAATTCCTATTACCCGTCAGGAAGAGGTTAAACCGCCACCACCGCCACCACCGCCAAAAGTGGTTGAGGTATTAACAATTGTTGACGATGATGTGGAACTTGAAGAAGAATTCGTTTTCGAATCGCTTGACGATGATGAAGATCTCATTATTGATGCAATGCCGGTAATTGAAGAAGAAAATGAAGAGGAAGCCAACGAGGTATTTGTTATTGTAGAAGAGATGCCTCAGTTCCCCGGTGGTGATTTGGCTTTGCGTCAATGGATTGCTTCAAACATTAAATATCCAGTAATTGCTGCCGAAAATGGTATTCAGGGACGTGTTTTTGTGCAATTCGTTGTAAACACCGATGGTAGTATTACCGATGTGCGTGTTGCTCGTGGTGTTGATCCTTCGCTTGACCAGGAAGCAATAAGGGTAGTAAGAACACTTCCTGAATGGAAACCGGGTAAACAACGTGGTAAACCGGTAAGGGTATCTTATACTGTACCTATTAACTTCCAATTGCAATAGTATTCAATTAAAATATATAATCCTGGTTCTGTATTTTTTACAGAATCAGGTTTTTTTATGCTCGCTTATGAATAAAAATACTGACATCAATAATGTTGCCGAAACTGCTGTTTTAGTCGGACTCATCAATAACGAACAAAACGAAGAAAAAGCGCAGGAGTATCTTGACGAGCTCGAGTTTTTAGCGCATACGGCTGGTGCCGATGTTGTTGGTCGTTTTTATCAGCGCCTCGACACTCCAAATACTGTAACCTTTGTGGGGTCGGGTAAACTTGATGAAATTTCGGATTATATTAAAGTGCACGAAATTGATACGATTATTTTTGATGATGAGCTGAGTCCTACACAATTACGAAATATCGAAAAAAAACTCGAATGTAAAGTTCTCGACCGGACAAATCTTATTCTCGATATTTTTGCAAGCAGAGCGCAAACAGCATACGCTAAAACACAGGTTGAGCTGGCCCAATTGCAATATATGCTGCCAAGGCTTACACGTATGTGGACTCACCTTGAGCGACAACGCGGGGGTATAGGAATGCGCGGACCCGGAGAAACTCAGATAGAAACCGACAGGAGAATTATTCTCACAAAAATTTCAAAACTAAAAGAGCAGCTTACTAAAATTGATAAGCAAATGACTACCCAGCGTAAAAACCGGGGTAAATTGGTTCGTATTGCTTTAGTGGGGTATACAAACGTTGGTAAATCAACCATGATGAACCTTTTAACTAAATCGGAGGTATTTGCTGAAAATAAACTTTTTGCAACACTCGATACGACCGTTCGGAAAATGGTTATTGGAAATTTACCCTTTTTAATGTCCGATACTGTAGGGTTTATCCGTAAACTCCCTCACGGATTGGTTGAGTCGTTTAAATCAACACTCGACGAAGTACGCGAAGCCGATATTTTAATGCATATTGTTGATATTTCACATAAAGGGTTCGAAGAGCATTTGCAAACCGTAAATAATACTTTACACGAAATTGATGCCGCCGATAAACCAACAATTTATGTCTTTAATAAAATCGATGCTTTTGAGTATGTCGAAAAAGATGAAGATGACCTGAGTGAAAAAACTAAAGAAAATATCTCACTCGAAGAGTGGGAGAAAAGTTGGATGGCTAAAAATAATACTCCATCGGTTTTTGTCTCGGCTAAAGAAAAAATCAACATCGAAGATTTAAAGGCGATTTTATATAGCGAGGTTAAAAAAATTCATATAACCCGTTTTCCCTATAACGATTTTCTGTACGATTATTATTGATTTTATAAACTGTTGCTAATCGATCCCAGTTGATTTACCTTACTTTCATCGGTACATTTTTCAAGCAGTGATTTTATTGTCTCGCCAAGTTCGGGGTGTATAAAATCGGGTGCAATTTCGCTTAATGGTTCTAAAACAAACCGACGGATGTGCAACAGCGGGTGTGGCAGGCTTAAATGTGGTGTCGACACGATTTGATCTCCATAAAACAATACATCAATATCAATAATTCGCGATGAGTATTCTTCAGACTCGTTACGTACACGGCCTAGTTGCTTTTCTATTTGCAAACATTGATCTAATACCTGCTCGGGATGTAAGTCGGTAATGATTTCGATAACCATGTTCAGGAACGTTTCATCGGTCTTAAACCCCCAGGCTTCGGTTTCGTATATTCCCGATAAATCGATAATATGCCCAATACCTACGTTGATGTACCGTATTGCTCGCGAAAGATTTTTTTTCTTGTCGCCAATATTTGAACCTAACGATAGGAATGCCTTTTTCACTTGAATATCCTTTTTTTTGTTTAAACAATTCTTGTAATTAAAAACCGTACTTTTTGGATAGTGCTTTTTATGTCGATTTTTTAAACTCTTTGTTGTTTAAAACAACACTTTTGACAAATCATCTTAACCGACAAATTAAGAATTATTAAAAGAATAAACTACTATTGGCAAAATAAAATATCAATATGCAATATTTTTCTTTGCTGTAAAAATGATTTTCAAGAACTGTTTAGTCGATAAAATTTTAAAACATTTATGTTGAGTTTTGGATCTTTATCATCATTGAAAGTGTATTTCTACAATAATTATTGTTTGCTATCGTTTTATAAGCGTTAGGATTGGGAAACATCCACTATTGCAGGTTATCGTTGGTCTATATTTCATACTTATCATCCCAATCCTTTCTTTTTTTTATTTTTATTCTCGAAACAATCTGCAAAAGATACGCTTTTCATTTTTTTAAAAACAACCATAAGATCGTAAGCTGATACGATATTTATATTTAGAAATATACATTATGATTGCTGATTTAGTTAAAAAGAACCGAAGTTACCGGCGTTTTAATCAAGATGTTGAAATACCGACACATGTGCTGCGCGAGTTTGTAAATTTAGCTCGTTTGTCGGCTTCGGGACGAAATATGCAGCCTTTGAAATATATTCTTTCGAACGAAAATATTAAAAACGAAAAAATATTTTCGACGTTAATGTGGGCAGGATATTTGCCTCAGTGGGATGGTCCACAACAGGGTGAAAGGCCATCGGGATATTTAATTCAGTTGCTCGATAAAAGACTGGCTTCGCACTGTTTTTGCGACGATGGAATTGCTGCTCAGAGTATTTTGCTGGCCGCAGTTGAAAAGGGCCTGGGCGGATGCATATTCCGATCAATTGATAAACAAAAACTGCATAATCTATTGTCGATTCCATCACATTTCGAAATAATTAATGTTATAGCTTTGGGTAAGCCTGTCGAAGAAGTTGTGATTGATCAAATGATCAATAACGACCATAAATATTGGCGCGACGAAAACGGAGTACACCATGTGCCAAAGCGTTCGTTAAGTGAAATAATACTCAATTTGTAGCGATTCTTTATGCTAAATGTCATGCATTAGTCCTGACAATAATCACGCATAATTTAGTAGCCTATAGCTAACTTTATAATGCTTGATAAAATGCCAGGTGCTATGATAAACAAGATTATTGCCCGTATATTACCTTATATGCCCAAAAGCTTTGTATGGCTTTTTTCGAAACGATATATTGCCGGGAAAAATATTGACAATGCATTGTTTGTTTCGGAGCAACTTAACCGTAAAGGCATTAAGGTTACTGTTGATTTACTGGGAGAATTTATTCATACAATTTTGCAGGCTCAGCAAAACCGCGATCAGTATTGTTCTTTAATAAAAAAGTTCTCGGATGCCGGAATTGATGGTGGCTTTTCGGTAAAGCCAACAAGTTTTGGATTACTAATCGACAAAGAAAAATGTTATGCATATATTCGTCAAATAGTTGCTCAGGCTGTATTGTACAATAAGTTTGTGCGTATCGATATGGAAGATTCGCAATGTACTTCGTCAGAGATTGATTTGTATATTCGGTTAAAAAACGAATTTGGGAACCATGTCGGCCTCGTTCTGCAGGCATATCTGAAACGAACGTGCAACGATATTTTATATATGGTGCAAACGCATCATTCAGAACAGTCTCCTTTAAATTTCAGATTGTGTAAAGGAATTTATGTTGAGCCGCCAAATATTGCTTATCCCGATTACGAAACGGTTCGTAAGTCTTTTCTTGATAACCTGGAAAGGTTATTCGAAAAAAAAGTTTTTGTGGCAATTGCAAGCCACGATGTGTATTTGATTGAACAGGCGCAGTTATTCATCAAAAAGCATAAAGTACCCAAAAACATGTATGAGTTTCAAATGCTTTACGGTGTAGCTCCCGTTTTGCGCGATCGCCTGGTTATGCAGGGGCATACTGTGCGTATATATGTTCCGTTTGGAGCCGATTGGTTCGGATATTGTACTCGTCGTATTAACGAAAATCCTAAAATGGTATACGATATTCTTAAGGCGATTTTTGTTCGTCGATAAATCCAATTCTCCCTTTTTTGGTTTTTTTTCTTTTGGCAGAGTCCTATATTTTATAGGATTGCTATGCTCAAAAATTCGTGAAAAGATTTTGGTGTTTTTTGTAAAAACGTTGTATGAAAAAGCGAAATTGCTTAGATTTACAAACCATTGCGATGCAATAAGGAATTATCAATATAAATAAATATAATAATATGAACAAAGTATCAATTGGAGTAGATATAGGGGGAACAAACACCGTTTTTGGAATTGTTGATCAAACAGGAAAAGTGTTGACCGATGGGCATATTGCTTCGCCTAAGAAAGATAACCCCGATGAGTTTGTTGCCGACTTGGCAAATGCGATTAAAAAACTGATGAAAACAGTTTCGGATGTTGAATTTTCGGGAATAGGAATTGGTGCTCCTAACGGTAATTTCTATAAGGGAACTATTGAACATGCTGCAAATTTACCTTTTAAAGGGGTTGTACCTTTTGTTGATTTGCTTAAAAAACATTTTCCCGATATGGATAATATTTCGCTTACAAACGATGCAAATGCTGCTGCAATTGGCGAAATGATTTATGGTGGCGCCAAAGGAATGAAAAACTTTGTAATGGCAACACTCGGAACAGGGCTTGGAAGCGGTATTGTTGTTAATGGTGAGTTGCTTTATGGCCACGATGGCTTTGCCGGTGAGTTGGGACATATTACTGTATCTCCCGAAGGACGTGAGTGTGGATGTGGGCAGTTTGGACACCTTGAAACATATTGTTCGGCAACCGGAATGGTACGTACGGCTTTTGAGCTTTTAGCACATCATAATGCTAAAGATAGTTTGCTGGCCGATAAAAGCTTTAATCAGCTTACATCAAAAGATATTTACGATGCTGCTGTGAAAGATGACGAAATTGCAAAAACTGTTTTCGAAATTACAGGAGATATACTTGGGCAAGCTTTGGCCGATACAGTACATATTTGCAGCCCCGAAGCTATTTTTCTTTTTGGAGGGCCAACGGCTGCAGGCGATTTACTTTTTAGACCAACTATTGAGTCGATGGAAAGCCATTTGATGCCAATTTTTAAAAATAAAATCAAGGTTTTACCTTCAAAATTAAAAATGGGCGATGCTGCTATTGTTGGAGCCAGTGCTTTGGCAGCAATGTAGTTATTCGTTTTAATAAAATAGTGAAGCTGATTCATTGTGCAACGTGTGCCAGTGAATCAGCTTTTTATGTTTTTGGCTGTGATTGTAAAACTCTTTTATTCGCCACCAAATTCCATCAGATAGGCTTTTATAAAGCCATCAATATCGCC
>CAZARW010000045.1:0-22306 GCA_964487645.1 uncultured Prolixibacteraceae bacterium | reverse complement strand
GCCAGTCGATGTTGTTCACCGTGGCAATCCACATTGCCCTGAACTCGCGCTTGGGAGTTGAAACGGATTTTCCTTCAAAACAGAAAAAAAACAAAAGCAAAACTATTAGATATATTCGTTTATAAACCATAGGTATAATGTAAGATTGGCGTAAAAATACCAAAATATATAAGACAACAAACACGAGCATTAAGGCAAAAACACTGTTAGTACAAAAACAAAAAAGGTTGCTGCAAAACATTCGGTGCAACAACCTTTTCTATATAAAATTTATTGTAGCTTATTTCAATCCGCGCTTTATGAGCAAAGGCTCAATATCTGCATCTTTACCTCTAAATGCTTTATACATGGTTAAAGCATCACCGGTTCCACCTTTCGATAAAATATTGTTCCGAAAAGCTGATGCAATCTCGCGATTAAAAATATCGCCCGACTCAACAAAAGCCTGATAAGCATCAGCATCGAGCACTTCGGCCCAAATGTAACTGTAATATCCGGCCGAATATCCGCTTGCCCAAATATGATTAAAATACCACGACCTGTAACGAGGAATAATTTCATCAATCAAACCAATATTATTCATGCTTTGTTTTTCAAACTCTTCAACATCAATATTATCAACATGATTTGTAGTATGATAGTCCATATCGAGAATCGAAGCAGCCAAATATTCAACAGTAGCAAAGCCTTGATTAAATTTAGATGAAGCGACAATTTTATCAATCAATTGCTGAGGAATAACTTCGTTGGTTTGATAATGACGGGCAAAAAGTTTCAGCATTTCGGGTTCGGCGCACCAATTTTCCATGATTTGCGAAGGCAATTCAACAAAATCACGAGGCACCGAGGTCCCCGACAAACTATAAAAACGACAATCGGAAAGTAAGCCGTGCAATCCATGTCCAAACTCATGAAACAGTGTAGTTACTTCGTCAAAACTCAACAAAGCAGGTTTATCGCCAGTTGGGCGCGAAAAGTTACACACATTTGTAATTACCGGAGAAACGTTTTCACCATCAATTGTTTGTTGTTGCTTACGATAGCTGCTCATCCAAGCACCACCACGTTTACTTTCACGCGGATGATAATCGACATAAAAAACACCAATATGCGATCCATCAGCTTCTTTTACTTCAAATGCAGTAGCTTCGGGATGTGGAACAGGAATATTATCAATTTGCTCAAACTGAATTCCATACAATTTTTCGGCAAGAGTAAAAGCCCCCTGCATTACATTTTCGAGTTTAAAATATGGACGGATTTCCGATTCGTCGAGATCGTATTTTTCTTTTCTGATTTTTTCGGCATAATACCACCAATCCCATGGTTGCAAATCAAAGCTTTCATTTTCACGATCTATCATATCCTGCATAAGAGCGGCTTCATTTTTTGCATTCTCTAAGGCTGGAGCCCAAAGCTTTTGAAGCAAATCGTATACGTTATCGGGAGTTTTTGCCATGCGGTCGTCGAGTGCAAATTGCGCATGATTTTCGAAGCCCATAATTTGTGCACGCTGTGTACGCAGTTTCAATATTTGTTTAATGATTTCTTTATTGTCGTATTCATCACCGTTATTTCCACGGCTGCTCATTGCTTTGAAAATTTTCTCGCGCAGCGCACGTTTCTCCGAATACTGCAAAAAAGGAATCCAACTGAGATTATGCAGTGTAAAAACCCACTCTCCTTCGGCATCCGAAGCTTCGGCTGCAGCGCTAATAACCGATTCGGGCAAACCTGCCAGGTCATCTTCATTATCAATTACCAGCTTGTAATTGTTTGTTTCGGCCAGCAGGTTTTCGCCAAACTGTAAAGATAATAATGAAAGTTGTTCGTTAATTTTTTTAAGCTCTTCTTTTTGATCTTCGGGCAAATTAGCTCCACTGCGAACAAACGATTTATAAGTTTCGTTAAGGAGCTTTTTCTCTTCAGAAGTCAAATCAAGTACATCTTTTTGATTATACACTGCATTCACTTTTTCGAAAAGTTGTGAATTGAGATAAATTTCATCCGAATGTTTCGACAACATTGGATACATTTCTTTGGCCATTGCCTGCATTTGGTCATTGGTATTAGCACTCATCAAATTCCCAAACACACTAGTTACCTTAGTAATTGTTTTTCCGGTATACTCAAGCGCCAAAATTGTATTCTCAAAAGTAGGCTCATCGGCATTGTCAATTATCGAAGCAATTTCGGCATTTTGCTCTTCAATACCTCGCTCAATTGCCGGCATGTAATGCTCAAGCTCAATTTTATCGAACGGTGGCACCCCAAAGGGGGTATCATAGTCTGAAAAAAACGGATTGCCTGTTTCGTTTTTCTGTGTACACGAAAAAAACACGGCCAAAAATGTCATTGTTAAAAATATTAATTTAGTATTCACGATAAAAATTTTGGGTTAGTAAAAATAAAGGTCACTAAATTATAAAATTTGAACGAGAATATGGTTTTCTGCATATTGCTATTCAAAAATTTAACTGTGATATTTTTCAATATTTCTGCTGTGTTTTACGAATATTCCTAAATTTGCAGCAGTTTAAAAAAACAAGCGACACACAAAATGTACATAAACATCTCAAATACAGTAGAAAAACTCATTGATGCAGGTTTTTCTGAAGATATTCAATCGGGTGATATTACAACGGACTTGCTGATTCCGGCCGACAAAAAAAGTACAGCAACCATGGTAGCCAAAGCCGAAGGCATTGTAGCAGGTTTATTTGTTGCCGAGTTGGTTTTTAAACGCATTGATCCTAACATTCAGTTTGTGATTGAAAAAAATGACGGAGATAAAGTAAAGCCAGGTGATTTAATTTGCACTATTAAAGGAAGTTACCGCGCATTGCTTACCGGAGAGCGCTTAGCTTTAAACTTTTTGCAGCGAATGTCGGGCATTGCAACCGAAACAGCAAAATATGTCGAAGCAATAAAAGAATATCCAACTCAAATACTCGATACACGTAAAACAGTACCAGGCTTACGTTTACTCGACAAATATGCAGTAAAAGCAGGAGGCGGAACAAATCATCGTATTGGCTTGTATGATATGGTTATGATAAAAGACAACCATATAAGTGTTGCCGGAGGTATTCGTAATGCAGTTATGGCTATTAAACCAAATATTTCAGCCGATATTAAAATTGAAGTTGAGACAACAAACCTTATCGAAGTACAAGAAGCGCTTGATGCAGGCGCCGACATTATTATGCTTGACAATATGGACAACTCAACAATGAGCGAAGCTGTAAAATTGATTAATGGAAAAGCTAAAGTCGAAGCTTCAGGCAACATGACACTCAAAAGGCTAAAAGAAGTAGCAGCTACCGGAGTCGATTTCATTTCGATTGGAGCTCTAACACATTCGGTTACGGCCCTCGATATAAGTCAAAAAATTAAAATTGCTTAAGGTGTCTGAACTCATTGTAGACATAGGAAATACACGTGCAAAAACTGCAATTTTCAGGAATGATCGACCCGAAAAAGTTTATGTTAGTGAAATTCCGAACATAAATTTTTTTGAGGAAATTTTTTCAAATCACAAAAACATTGAACATGCAATAATATCAACGGTACGGAGTGATTCGGACAATATTATTCAGTATATCGGCCAAAAAGTGAATACGGTTTTCGAGCTCAATTCAAATACCCGTATACCAATTACTCTTTGTTACGAAACGCCCCAAACTCTTGGCAAAGACCGCATTGCAGCTGCTGTTGGTGCATATACTCTCTATCCTAAAACCGATTTATTAATTATTGATGCCGGTACTGCAATTACCTACGATTTTATTGATAAAAACAAACAATATTACGGTGGTTTTATTTCACCGGGCATACAAATGCGCGTTAAAGCCTTAAACCATTTTACACAAAAGCTTCCGCTGGTAAACATTCCAGATCCCAAAAACATTGAAGGCAACAACACAACAAATTCGATTATTGGTGGCATACAGTACGGATTGCAAGGCGAAATTGAAAATATAATTTCTCATTATCGGAAAAAAAGCAACAATCTTTTCATTATTTTAACCGGAGGAGATAAAAACTATTTTGAAATACTATTAAAAAATCACAAATTTGTAGCCGCCGAAATTACACTGATAGGGCTTCATACAATTTTAAAACATAATACATAAAAATTTATAAAATATAACTGGCATATTATTTGCAATTACACATGTAAAATAAATTTACACAATCATGAAAACGATAACAAAGATATTCATCATTCTGGTTCTCATTGGAACATCAACAACAGTTTTTTCACAACGAAAAATAACAGGAGTAGTATACAACAATGGAGAACCTGCTGCCGGTATATTAGTTGAAGCACACCGGTCGAAAGACACATACTTTACCGGTTTTGACGGAGCCTACGAAATTGAGGTAAACGAAAAAACAAAATTTATTCGTTTTACATATCTCGACGAATCGAAAAAAGTTGACATGGACGATATTACATCGGATGTATATCCATTTAGTTTCGACGGTAGCGAATTACCCAACGGAGACATTGAGCCCGGAGTTGTTTTAAAAACTCTTGAACAACTGAATAAAGAAAAAGACATGGAATTTCTGAATAATTATTCGCTTTATCGTGAATTTTTCAGACAAGATGATTACAACTCGGCACTACCCCACTGGAGAAAAGTCTACAAAACGTATCCAAAATCTACTGTTCAGATATACATTGACGGACAAAAAATGCTTGAAAGCAAAATACAAAGCGCACTCGACGAATACACAAAAAAACAATACCTCGATACCATAGTCAATCTGTTTGATAAACGTATAAAATACCTTGATAAAAAAGAAGAGATTATGGGTCGTAAAGCAGTAAGCTTTTTAGAGATTGCACTTTCTCTTGATTTACCCGAAAGCGAATACAAAGAAGTAATTAATCGCGGATTCAAATTTTGTGAAACAGCAATTGAAAAATCCGGCAATAAAGTTGAACCCGCAGTATTGGTACTGTATATGCAATCGACCCGCAGACTATTTTCACTCAGCGAATTTTCACAAACTACTGTTTTAGAAACTTTCGAAAAAGCAATGGAAATTCTTAACAACCAGCTTTCGGATGATGAAATGAAAGATAAAGCAGAGCAAGCAATACCATTGGTTGAGCAAATAATCGAAAGCAGTGGCGCACTCGACTGCAAATCGATGGTTGATTTATATGCACCAAAATTTAAAGAATCGCCCAACGACATTGAACAAATTAAAAAAATGCTTCAAATGTTCCGTCGCTACGATTGCGAAAATGAACTTGTACTTGAAATGTCGGAAAAACTTTACAAACTTGAGCCATCGGCCGAAGCAGCGTATAACATGGCTCGTATGTTCGTAATTCGCGAAAATTACACCAAAGCATTTGAATATTACAAAGAAGCATACAATTCAGATGCCGAACCGTTTAAAAAGGCAACTTACTATTACGAAGCAGCCGGTCTTTCGCTCCAACAAGGTGATTTTAAACAAAGCCGCGATTTACTCAAAAAAGCTGTAAGTTTACGAGCCGACTACTGCGAAGCCTACATGATGCTTGGTGAAGTATACACTCAGGCAAGCAAAGACTTTAGCGATGACGACTTTGTGAAAAATACTGTATTTTGGTTAGCTGTTGACTATTTTAATAAAGCAGCAAAATACGAAAACTGTTCATCTGATGCTTCAAGCCGTGCTAAAACATATAAAAACTACTTCCCTGCAAAAGAAGAAGTATTTTTCAGAGGCTTAAGCGAAGGTGAAAACCACCGAATTGGCGGATGGATAAACGAAACAACAACTGTACGTGTTAAAGCACAATAAAATATTAAAAAAAATATCATTAAGCATTGCAACCTTACTGGTTGCAGTGCTTTTTTTGTCGTGCGAACAAAGCAACATCGAAACCATCCGCTCGTTCTCACACCCACAAGGAGCGCCTAGTGTTAAGGTACTCAATACCGAAATAATGTATTCCGATTCGGCAGCAATTCAATTTATACTTAAAGCTCCCGAGTTAAATATTTATGACGAGAACAAAGATCCCTATACCGAATTCCCTAAAGGTTTTACAATAACACAATACAATAATTCAAAAAACAATATTTCCTCAATTTTAAAAGCCGATTATGGCAAATATTTCGAAAATAAATCGCTGTGGGAAGCTCGTCAGAATGTTATAGCTGTTACCCAAACCGGCGATACATTGTTTACCGACATTCTTTTTTGGAACGAAGAAAAAGATATCATATATTCGGATCAATTTGTTAAAATTGTTCAAAAAGAAAGAGTAATTTCCGGAATTGGTTTCGAATCGGATTTACAAATGGAAAACTGGGAAATTAAAGAAAATGTTTCAGGCTCAATTGTAATCGAAGTAGAAGAATAACCATGAGTGACCTCGTTATCATATTGATCACCATCATTTTTTCAGCCTTCTTTTCAGGTATGGAAATAGCCTTTGTTTCGGCAAACAGGCTTAGCCTCGAAATGGATAAAAAACAAGGCACTCTTACTTCGGGAATACTTAGTATTTTTTCGTCGAACCCCGACCAGTACATTGCTACTATGCTGGTAGGTAATAACATTTCGCTTGTAATATATGGATTATCGGCTGCCCGGGTTCTCGAAAAATATATCGTAATGTTTGTCTCATCCGATGTTGTTGTTCTTATTATCCAAACAATACTATCAACACTTTTAATATTATTTACTGCCGAATTTTTACCAAAAACACTATTCAGGCTTAACGCTAACGGGCTATTACGATATTTGGCTTTACCTGTGCTCCTTTTCTATATCATTCTCTACCCCATTTCACATTTTTCAATGTTTATATCGAAATCGATTATCCAAATTTTCTCAAAAAATTCAATTACCCAGGATAATCACAAAACAGTTTTTTCAAAAGTCGACTTAAACCATTATATCAACCAACCCGAAAAACACAACTCTTCGAACGATGAAGAAGAAACAGAAATAAAGCTTTTCAGAAATGCTCTCGATTTTTCGAATGTAAAAATCAGAGATTGTATGGTGCCTCGTACCGAAATACAAGCTATTGACGAAAACACAACTATCGACGAACTAAAACAAAGCTTTATAAAAACGGGGCTTTCAAAAATTATGATCTACAATAAAAGTGTTGATAATATTATTGGTTACGTACACTCATCACAAATTTTCAAAAATCCACACAATATAAAATCAATCATTAATCCAGTATCGATTGTTCCCGAAACCATGTCGGCAAACAAATTGCTGAGCCATTTTACTCAAAAACGAAAATCAATTGCAATTGTTGTTGATGAGTTTGGTGGCACTTCGGGTTTAATTACAACCGAAGACATACTCGAGGAAATATTTGGAGAAATTGAAGATGAACACGATACCGATGCTTTAGTTTGTAAAAACATAAAAAAAGACCAATGGATTCTTTCGGCACGGTATGAAATTAGCTACTTGAATGAAAAATATAATTTTAATCTCCCCGAAAATGACGAATACGACACCATTGCCGGATTAATTATCAACCAACACGAAAATATACCAAAAACAAACACAATAATTACAATCAAAAACTTCGAATTTAGAATTCTCAAAGCCACAAAAATCAGAATAGAACTTGTATTAATGAAATTACGCAACTTTAACTAAAATCGCTACACACAATGATTAGGATTAAAAACCAAAATTGTTATCTTCGTAGCTCAAAATTTAAAACCATTTTTTAAGTCAAATAAGTATAATCAAATGGCAACTTTACAGAAACTCAGAAACCAAGCAGGTTTATTAGTAGCAATTGTAATTTTTATTGCATTAGCTGCATTTATTTTAGGCGATTTATTGCAATCGGGCGGATCAATTTTGCAGAGTAAACAACTCGAAATTGGCGAAGTAAATGATCAATCAATTGAATACCCCGAATTTCAAGAGCAATTCAACCAATTGTCTGAAATATACAAACAAAACAATCAAGTCAATACCCTCGATGAGGAAGCGTATCAGCAAATTCTGAATCAAACATGGGAAACCATGGTTCGTAAAATTATTATGGACGATGTGTATTCTGAAATTGGAATTGATGTAACTCCCGAAGAAATGTTTGACCTCATACAAGGCAATAATCTACATCCAATAATTGTACAGGTTTTTGGAAATCCACAAACCGGCGAGGTAAATAAGAGTAATGTTATTCAGTTTTTGAAGTATATTCAAGAAAATCCTGATGCTCCCGAGCGTGCAAGCTGGATGAATATCGAAAACGAAATTCTGAAAGCACAAAAAAGCACAAAATACACTGAACTTGTTGGGAAGTCGCTTTATGTTAATTCATTGCAAGCAAAAAGCAGCCTTGCCGAAAAGAACAAAATTGCTGATCTGAAATTTATTCAGAAAAAAATTTCGTCGATACCCGACAGTACTGTTTCGTATACCAACAACGATCTGAAAAAATACTACGACGCTCATACCGATCAGTATAAACAAAACGAGCAAAAATCAATCTCGTATGTTGTTTTCAACATTGCTCCTTCTGAAAACGACGAATCAGAAGTTGCTCAATGGATTAGTGAAATAAAAGAAGATTTTGCAAAATCTGAAGACAATGTTCAATTTGTGAACATGAATGCCGATAATCGTTTTGAAGATATATACCAAAAACAAGACGATATAACACCTGCTGAACTTGCCGAATGGGCTTTCGCAGCAAACGAAAACGATGTTTACGGCCCCTACAGGGAAGGTAATGTATATAAACTTGCCAAACTAAACGAAATTAAAATGCTCCCCGACTCGGTAAAAGCCAGTCATATTTTATTACGAGCAGAAAATAATGCCGAAGCACAATCAGCTTTTCAGCTTATTGACAGTTTACAAAAAGTAATTGAAAACAACGAAGCAACTTTTGAAGAAATTGCTCGTGAGCATTCTCAAGATGGCTCGGCACCACAAGGTGGTGATTTAGGCTGGTTTAGTCGTGGTAAAATGGTTCCCGAATTTGAAAAAGCTGCATTTAGAGCCGATATTAACGAAGTAGTTTTAGTGCAAACTCAATTTGGCTTTCACTTAATTAAAGTGACACAACAAAGCAAAAAATCAAAACATGTGCAGTTGGCTATTCTCGATCGTGAAATTATTCCAAGCACAAAAACGTTCCAAAACATTTATGCCGAAGCGAGTAAATTTGCTTCAGAAGCTGAAAACCTCGATGGTTTTAACGAATCGGCAAAAAGCATTAATAAAACTCCACGTATAGCAAGCATCTACGAAAACGACCGACAAATTCAAACACTGGGAGCTGCTCGTAATTTAATTCGTGCTGCTTACGTTAATACTAAAGTTGGAGAGCTTGTTGTAGGAAACGACAAATCGCCTGTTTTCGAAATTGATAATAAATTTGTTGTTGCAGCTCTTGTAAGCGAACAAGAAGAAGGCACTCGCAGTTTCGAAGATGTAAAATCTTCGGTTGAATTAGCTGTAATTCGTGAAAAGAAAAAAGAATTGTTGCAAAATCAATTTGCCGAAGCAAAAGCCGAATCAATTGAAAAAACTGCCGAAAACCTCGGAGTTCAGGTAGAATCGGCCAGTGGATTTAATTTCATGTATGGATCGGTTAATGCTATTGGATACGAACCTGCTGTTAATGGTGCAGCAGCGGCTTTAGAAGTTAACCAAATGTCGGAACCTATTGCCGGCCGTAACGGTGTTTATGTTATTGAACTTACAAATATCGAAGGCGAACCCGATACCGATATCGAAAAAGCTAAAAACGAACAATTCCAGAACATTAGCTACAGAGCTAATTATACTGCATATCAGGTATTGAAAGAAAAATCGGACATTGAAGATTTGCGTTCGAAGTTCTATTAAAAAAACAAATACGAATACATACTGAAACAGGATTGTAAATACGTTTTACAATCCTGTTTTTTTTTACGCAACTATTCAATATCAATTTTAATCAATATTTAAAATGGCTTTAGTTTTCATACTCGAATAATTTGTTTTTGATGGCAGTATGAAACTCCATGTTGAAAAAATTGTTTATCATACTCTTTGGTGTTGTAAAGCAAAATGTTTGTTTCATATTTTTAAAATCGGAATCATGAAAAAACTGATAATTATATCTGGGATACTCTTACTTTTTACACTAATTACAACAAGCTGTAATCATGAACCCGATAATCAATTCAGTTTAAACAGCATGTACATTTCGCTTGGAAATACTGATACTATAAACACTTTTGGATATCAGTACATCGTAATACTTGATAATGGCGATACATTGCTACCCGCTGCTACCAATTTTCCGAAATACAAGCCTGCCAACAAACAACGGCTACTTGTAAACTATACCCTTCTCGATTTTTATGGAAATAGCCCTGGAATATATTATGCCAAAATAAACAACTTGCAGGAAATTCTTTTCAAAAACCTTATCGACACAACGTTAAGTAAAAGCGATCCGATTATAGTTACTGACATATGGCAAACAGGCAATATTTTAAACCTGGACATTCAATATATGGGGAGTTACAAAACGCACATCATTAATTTGGCCATTACCAACAATAACAACGAGAATGTTGAATTGCAATTGCACCATAATGCAAACAACGACGAACAAACTTATAAACTTAACGGAATTGTAAGTTTCTCACTTACTGAACTGGCAAAAATACCTGCCGACTCGGTGAACTATACAGTAAGGTGGACCGATTACGAAAACACAAAACACCAATACCACGGAGTATTCATAAATAAATAACCCGGATAATACATATCCGGGTTTGTATTAAATCGAAGCAATATTTTTATAACTTATTTAAATACGATTTAAAATCATCGTATTGATTACTCATTGCAATACTTTTCTTTTCGCCTTTCATAAAAGCAGCAAGTTTTTCGGGCAACGGAACATTCCCTTTTCCGACAACAGCTTCAACGGTTTCGGTAAATTTTGCCGGATGTGCCGTTTCAAGAAAAATCCCAACTTGATTATCGTTCAATTTTTCAACAAGCGACTGATAACCACAAGCTCCATGAGGATCGAGTAAATAATTTGTTTTGTCGAAAACTTGTTTTATTGTACGACGAATTTCCTCATCAGAATACCGATATCCATAAATATCGTGAGCAATATCACTATGCGAATGATTGTATAAATCGAGAATTCGTGCAAAATTGCTGGGGTCGCCAACATCCATTGCATTAGCAATAGTCTGAACACTCGCTCTGGGCGAATATTTTCCGCTTTTTAAATAGTTAAACACTATATCGTTTTCGTTATTGGCCGCAATAAATGATTTCACAGGCAATCCCATTCGCTTTGCAAATAAACCGGCTGTCAGATTTCCAAAATTACCGCTAGGAACTGAAATAACAAGTTCTTTGTCGGGATCGGGATGTTGAGCAAAAGCATTAAAATAATAAAATGCCTGAGGTAAAAAACGAGCAACATTAATTGAATTTGCCGATGTAAGGGTTAAACGTTCATTTAAGTGTTTATCATGAAAAGCCGATTTTACCAAACGCTGACAATCGTCAAAATTGCCATCAACTTCGAGTGCTGTAATGTTTTGTCCTAAAGTAGTAAACTGACACTCTTGTATTGCACTTACTTTTCCCTTAGGATACAACACATGCACATGTATTCCTTCAACACCTAAAAAACCATTGGCTACAGCACTACCGGTATCACCACTGGTTGCAACCAAAACATGTACCGTATTGTCGCTTTGTTGCAAAAAATATGCTAGCAACCTGGCCATAAATCTGGCTCCAACATCTTTAAATGCCAATGTTGGCCCATGAAAAAGTTCAAGCGAATAAATATTGTTTTGTACCTGTACTACAGGGCAATCAAAATTAATGGCATCATAAACCAATTGTTCGAGTTTTGTATTTTCAACATCATCACCAAAAAATTTCTTGGCTACTTCGAACGATATTTGCTGAAATGTCAGGTTTTTAATCTGCGCAAAAAATTCTTGATCGAAAGCATTAATATGCTCAGGCATGTACAAGCCTTTATCGCTTGCAAGCCCTTTGGTTACTGCGTGTTCGAGTGAAACACGATTTTTAGGGTTGTTTGTACTGTAATACTGCACGTTAATGTATTTTTTGTTTGTATTTTTTATAATTTTTCTTCCCAATTATGAAAAGAATTTTAGGCCTAATATCGATTGTGTTTTTATGACAATCAGATTGGGTAATGATTTAGCTCACAAAAATAATTATTAATTTGAATTTTACTGCTACACGAACAATTGGGTTTGTCAAAACAAGGCATGCAAAAAACGAAAAAAAAGCTACATGAACAATTCAAATTATGCAGCTTTATTCCATTGTTCCTTTTCTTGGTTTATTTTTCGCGATACCATGTTTGCGTACGATACAAAAATGTAATATATCCACGCACATGCAATATATCACGATCATCTTCGTCGACCCACATTTTTACATTGTAGAATTTCCCGTTATCGGGATCAAGAATTCCTTTGTTTCCAACCCAACGGCCATCTTTAAACTGAAGTCCGTTAATAATTTGCAAACCTATAATCTTTTTATTTTTAAATTTCCCCTTACATTCGGAACACAAAGGATCGTAGGCAGGATTTTCGTTAAACAACTGAATAATTGTTCCGTATAGTCTATTCTCTTTTTTCACTATTTCAACAATTGATTTTACCTCTCCGGTATTGTCATCAACTGTTTTCCATTTTCCTAACACATCATCCGAAGCAAATATCAAAACCCCAAGAAATACAAAAACCGAAACAAGAAATAATTTCTTCATCATCGTTTATTTTTAATTTACACCACTTCAAAATAAAGAGAAAGAAATGAATTAAAAAAACAAAAAAACCATTCTTATACGTTTTGATTTAATTATCAACACTTTACCAAACTACGATAGTTTATTTTTATAATCATCGTATCCAAAAACTTTTAGCAAAGTAAAACCATCGGTTTTATTCCATTTACCTATCGAAGGATGGTTCACACCATTAAAAAAAGTGGTTTTTACCATTGTATAATGAATCATATCTTCGAAAACAATTTTATCGCCCGGTTTCAATTCATTATCAAACCACCATGTTCCCACATAATCGCCCGACAAGCAAGAGTTTCCTCCCATGCGATAAGCATATGCATTTTGTTTATAATTAAAATAACTGCCAACTATACGCGGTTTATAAGGCATTTCGAGACAATCGGGCATATGAGCTGCAAACGACACATCAAGCATAGCTGTGCTAATTCCCTTATTTTCAACAACATCAACAACAGTTGAAACCAAGTAACCCGTTTCCCATGCAAATGCGCTTCCGGGTTCAAGAATTATCTCTAAACCTGTGCGATTTTTAAAGTCGGTTAAAACTTTTATTAAATGCTCAATATTATAGTCTTTATGAGTCAACAAATGCCCTCCGCCCATGTTTACCCATTTTATCTGCTTAAAATACGAGCTAAACTTTTTTTCGAAAGCAGCCAGAGTTTTCTCAAGATCGAAGGATTTTGATTCGCACAAAGTATGAAAATGTAATCCTTCAATTTCAGAAGGAAGAACATCGGGAAACTGATCAGCAATAACGCCTAAACGCGAGCCCGGGGAACATGGATTATACAAGTCGGTTTCAACCTCTGAGTATTCGGGGTTTACACGTAACCCAACCGATACTTTATCGGACGATGATCGGATTTTTGAAATAAAATGTTCAAATTGCGAAAGCGAATTGAATGTTATGTGACTTGATAAAGTAAGTATTTGGTCAAAATCATTATCGGTATATACCGGAGCATATGTATGAGCTTTGTTTCCAAATGTATCAACAGCAAGCCGGGCTTCGTTAAGTGAACTTGCAGTAGTTGAATTAATATACTTTTTCACCAAAGAAAAAACTCCCCACATGGCAAAGCCTTTAAAAGCCAGAATAATATCAATATTTGCCCGTTGTTTTACCTGCTGAATAAGCTTCAGGTTGTTTTCGAGTTTATGTTCATCGATAACATAACAAGGCGACGGAATTGTATCAAATTGAATTGACATCTTATTTTGCATTCAATACTGCAGCTATTTTTGAGTATGTATCGTCGCTAACCGGACACAAGGGCAAACGCAAAACATTATCAATTATTCCGCGTTGATGCAATACAGCTTTAACACCTGCGGGATTTCCATCAACAAATAAAAGATCGATTAATGTTTCACAACTTTTTTGCAAAGGCTTAGCCAGCTCAGCATTTTCGATACTTTTTTTGGTCAGTTCAACAACCTCTCGCGGAAAAGCATTTGCCATAACCGAAATAACCCCATTCCCTCCTACTGCAGCAATTTCGTTAATTTTTGCATCATCGCCGCTCAGTACAACAAAATCATCGGGAGCACCGGCAATAATGCGTTTTATTTGCTCAATATCGCCCGAAGCTTCTTTAACTCCAATAATTTTTTTTGACTCATGCGCTATTCGCAATGTAGTTTCATCGGTCATATTCACCCCGGTACGCGATGGTACATTGTATAAAACAATTGGCACCGGACATACATCGGCTATAGCCATAAAATGACGGTATATTCCTTCTTGAGTAGGTTTGTTGTAATATGGCACAACCGATAAAATAGCATCAATACCTTCAAAATCGGCCGATTTAATGTGTTCGATAACTTCGGCTGTATTGTTTCCGCCAAAACCTACCATAAGTGGCAGGCGTTTGTTGTTTATTTTTTTAATATGGTTGTATACACTATGACGCTCGCTATGGGTTAATGTAACTGTTTCGGCAGTAGTACCCAATGCAACAATAAAATCAATACCTTCGGATATCTGATATTCAAGAACTTTTTCAAGCGAGTCGAAATCAATGGATAAATCACTCTCCTTAAACGGAGTTATAACTGCTGGTCCTGTTCCTTTAAACATGTTACTCATACACTATTTTTTCGAGTTAAAATTTTTTATAATTTGTTCTGTTTCCGAAATAATTTCTTCAAAATCGATCTCTTTTTTACTGATAATCAAATCAAAAACAGCATTATTGTTATGCGAACAAATTTTAAACTTTGCGATTGACTTTGCACAAATATAATCAATTACATCGTTATTACCAGTCGATAAATCAAAAAGCAAATCAAATGGTTTTTCTACAAAATCGATAATTTTTTCTTTTGGAGGCAATTTCAAAAAATTTAAATCGCTGGCATAAATAATATTTTCGTCGGATGTTTTTTCTCGTTTAGAATCACAATAAAACATATATGAAATATTTGCTTGCTTAAAAGCCGAAATTTCAGAATGTTTAGTGTCTGGTATTTTGTCTGAAACGATAGCTATTTCATTAATAGTATTTTGTTTCGGAAAAAGTACCGTCCGTTTATTCTTTTTTAAAACCCGGGCTATGTATTTTTTTCTAATGTAATTCCGAATCATCGTGAATAGTTTTATTTTATTAAGGCACTATACAAAAATATAAAATGTACAAAGCCGGCAAACAATTGATAAATAAAATCGATGCTGCAAATTTCATAATAAATATAAAGTATCGATTAGTGAAAAGTAAAAAAGGTATTCTGCATAAGCAAAATACCTTTCTTTTTTGGATTTTTCATCCAATATTTTTTTGAAAATGATATGGTGTTTATTCTGGAGATATTGCCTCTACCGGACAAACTTCAGCACACGAACCACAGTCGGTACACAACTCTGGGTCAATAACATAAATATCACCTTCAGAAATTGCTTCTACCGGACACTCATCAATGCAAGTTCCGCAAGCAATACATTCATCAGAAATTACGTAAGCCATAACTCATATTTTTAGTTAATACCATTCTGCGAGCAAATGTAATAAGTTATTTCAAAAAACAAGAGAATATATACAGCATTATGGGCTATTTTTTTTTCATTAACAAATTCGAAACATTTCAAAAAAAAATTTCGGAATATTAAAAAAAAAGCTAATTTTGATTCATTCTAAATAAAACCATAAATAAACCAAAACTTAATGGAAAACAATTTTCTCATAGCCTTTTTGTTAACATTGTTCGCAGGCTTATCTACGGGTATCGGTAGTGCACTAGCTTTTTTCACTAAACGCACCAACACAAAACTTTTATCGTATGTATTGGGATTTTCGGCCGGTGTTATGATTTATGTTTCGTTTATCGAAATATTTCCCGAAGCATTAGAGCAATTTAGTATGAAGTATACAGAAAAAAGGGCCATTTTTTATACAATTCTATCGTTTTTTGGCGGCATGCTTGTAATCGGATTAATCGATAAATTTATTCCATCGTACGAAAATCCACACGAAGTCCGATCGATAGAAGATATGGACAATTCAAAAGCAAAAAATAAGTTCAAAGAAAAAAACAAAGACAGTAAGCTATACCGTATGGGAGTTCTTATGGCAGTAGCCGTTGCCATTCACAATTTTCCTGAAGGTATAGCAACATTTATGTCGGCACTTAATGATCCAACAGTTGGTATTGCAATTGCGATAGCCATAGCAATTCACAACATTCCCGAAGGAATTGCAGTAGCCATACCCGTTTATTATGCAACAGGAAGCCGACGCAAAGCATTTATCCATTCATTTTTATCGGGGGTTGCAGAGCCGGTTGGAGCCATTATGGCCTATTTGCTTCTTATGCCTTTTTTAAACTCCGACACATCGGGTATTGTATTAGGAATTATTTTGTCGGCCGTTGCCGGTATTATGGTTTTTATTTCGCTAGATGAACTACTCCCTACTGCCGAAGAGTACGGAGAACATCACTTATCGATTTATGGTGTTGTAAGCGGAATGATTGTAATGGCACTAAGTTTACTTGTTTTGGCATAATTTATTTTCCATCTCCAATAAATATTCCGTTCTTGTGTTAAAATATATAACATCATACAATTTTTAGAGGCAACAAACATTTTAACACAGAAATATGTCCGGAAAAAATAATGAAAACACTGAGCTATGGCTCCCCCTTGATAATGCAGCCAAAATTTTTCCGGCAATTACCAATTCCGAAAATACTTCTGTTTTCAGGATATCGGTTATTCTTAAATCGCGAGTTAAAATAAAATTTCTTTTCGAAGCAGTACAAAGCCTCGAAACAAGATTCCCTTATTATAAAGTAAAGCTTCGAAGAGGTTTTTTTTGGTACTATCTCGAAAGAGTTAATAAACCCACAAAAATTATTGTTGATAATGATATGCCCTGTCGTGCTTTTAAAAAAAACGACATATTATTCAGAATACTTGTACGAGACAAAACAATCAGTGTTGAGTTTTCACATATAATAAGCGATGGTGGTGGTGCTTTTCAATATTTAAAATCGGTAGTTACTGAATATTTAAAACTTTGCGAACTTGTTACCGATAGTGATTTGAAATACCACAAACCAAACGAAGAGCCAAAAGACGAAGAGTTTGAAGACGCTTACAATCGGTATTTTACGCGAATAAAAATGCGTCCTCCCAAAAGACCCAAAGCTTTTCATGTTCCTTTTAGAGTCGAGAAAAAACCGCGACTCAGTGTTCTTTCAGCAATTGTTCAGGCCGATGCAATAGTTAAAAAAGCCCAGCAATACAATGTAAGCATAACCGAATACCTTACAGCAGTATACGCATACTCGCTTCAAACTATTTTCGAGAATCAATCATCGCTGAAAAAAATCTTCTCAAAAAAAATCATCCGAATCGAAGTCCCCATTAATCTCCGTCGCTTATTTCCTTCGCGCACTATGCGAAATTTTTCGCTTTATGTTTTACCGGAGATTGATACCCGGCTGGGACATTACTCATTCGACGAAATTATTAAAAATGTGTATCATCAAATGAGGCTCGAGACGGACAAAAAACTCATTAGTAAAATGTTATCGCGCAATGTTAGCAGCGAAAAAAATCCCTTTGTGCGAGGTGTTCCTCTTTTCATAAAATCATTGATATTGAACAGAGTCCAAAAAACAAGCACCAAACAATACAGCGGAGTAGTAACCAACATGGGGCAATTGAGCTTTGGCGAAAAAATTGATCGTGAAATAGATAATTTTTTATTAGTTCCCCCCCCGCCCAATACAATAATAAAAGCCAATTGTGCTGTTGCCGGTTTCGAAAATAAACTTACGTTTACTTTTTGCAATGTTACTGTTTCAAAAGAAATTGAACGCATTTTCTTTAAATTTCTTGCATCCGAAGGAATACCGGTAAAACTTATTGACCCTACAAATAAAGAGAATTATGACAAAAATTTGTAATAAATGTGGAGTAGAGCTCGACGAGAGTATGACCGAATGCCCGTTGTGTGAAAAGAGTTTTCATGAATATTGCGAGAATAAAACCACCGGTAATTGGCAAAGTATTTTTCAATATAAGCGAAAAATGAATAGCTCACAAAGAAGATTTGCATGGGAGATTGCTTCAATAATACTTTTTACCGGAATTATATCAACATTTATTATCGATTTTATCAGTAACAAATCAATTACCTGGTCCGAATATCCTATTGCGATAATCCTTGTCGTTTTTTCGTACGTTTCGCTCTTTGCATTCTGGCGGCCACGCGCTTCGTATCAAATAACCGGAAGCTTTCTATTATCATCTGTATTGCTTCTTGTTTTTGATTTTTTCAACGGGGGAATCAGATGGTCTGTACCTTTGGTAATTCCAATTTTATTCAGCTTTAATATTCTTTTGCTTGCCTTAATTATTATCTATCGCAAATCAAAGTACAAAGGAATAAACCTTATTGCATACTGGTTTATGGCTATAGCATTTCAATGTGTATGTATCGAAGGAATTGTTTCGTACTCTATTTTATCTAAAATAACACTAAACTGGAGCATTATTGTTTATGCAAGTATAATTCCCATTGCAGCTGTTTTGCTGTTTTTTCATTTCCGATATAAACGTGGCCGTAACTTGAAAAAAGTGTTTCATGTATAATTGTATCAAATTTTAAAATTTTCAAGCCCACAAAAAAAGCCGGATTAAGTGAATAATCCGGCCAGTAATGTATGTATGTTTTTTATTATTTTATAATTATTTTTGATGTCGATTTTTGGCGAAGGCCTGTATATTCTACCAAATAAATTCCTCGCTGCATTGAACTTACATCAAACTGTTTATTATATTCATACGTGTTTTTAACAAAAGTTTTATTCGCTATTTCTGTTCCGTTTAGTGTAAGTATCCGCAGGATTATTCTACCATTTTCTTCCGACTGAATGAATGTATTTAATTGCTTATTTGAAACATACGATTTTATTTGAGGATTATTTTGAGAAAGCATATTTACATCCGAAGTGTTGTTATCGCCTACAAATTTAACAACTCCGTACCAATCGGCATTTTCCCACGAGTTGTTGTAATTCGATTCAGGAACAAACACCGAACCAAAAAAATGATCACGCAATGGTGGTTGTTCGTTTAAATCGTCGTTATCGCAATAGGCAAGCGTTAGCCCCGAAATTTTCCCTCCATATAAATCAACACGTGCATCTTCGGGAGAATCCGGATTATACGTAACATCATACATTGCTAACGAAAACTCCCAGGTATACAAATTCCCTTCTTTTTTCATCGAAAAATCTTTAAAATGATGGGCATAATCAGTCGTTTGTCCTTGCTGATATCTGTCAAGAGCATATAATTCTGTTTGCACTTCGCCATCGGCAGGAGCAGTAACCGACATATGATATGAAAATGCATTTTCAGCATCTGAATAATTTGTGTCATCCTTATGTTCACCTCCCGAACGGTCTTCGTCGATAAATATTTCGAGTATATCGTAATTGTGATATCCTCCATTGGGTATTTCGTATCCGTCAACAAAAACATCGTCGGTTATTTCAACAAAAAAATACAACAAATTTGTTTCTTTCGACCAAATTACTTTATATCGAGCACTAAAATCGTCTTCGCCTTCGTATATTTTAAGTCCTGCTTCGTCGCGCAAATGGCTCTCATCATTATCATAAGGCATCCAAATATTATCAATTGTTTGCCACCCGGCAATGTCCCAGGCCTCATCGCCCCCTGCGGCATCAATTGTCGGAGAATTTTCGGTCATTGGAATATCAAGAGTATCGGTTCGCTCATATATTTGAGCTTGCATGTTAACAATACCAAAAGCAATAAAAAATAAAGTGAATAATGATTTGAGTTTTGAAGTTTTCATATGTATTAATTTATTAAATGAATTTCGGTTAATAATTTGTTTGCCAAATATAACAAACCGCAAGAGAAATAATAAGAAACTGTTTAAATTTTGTTTTAGTATTATGACTAAAACAAACATGAAAAGTTTAAACATTCAATATAATCCGACCGTAATGAATACTCAACAAAACAAAATTTTCATTCGAAACAAACATATTGCTTCACAACAGCTATGAATATGACAACAATTTTCTTGCTATATATTGTTCCATACTACCATTTAAAAACAAATTATTATAACATAAAAAACAAAAGCTTTTTCTAATTTTGCTAAAAAAATAAAAAGCCTTATGTACAATAAATATTTTCCCGAAAACGAATATCACACTCCCCAAAACACAAAAAGAAGCATTTGGGACAAATTATCGTTAGGAACCAGCTTTTACTTTAATTTGCGTTTTTTGCGTTTTGTTTTCGAAAACCGTAAACTGGCAATAAACAACAATTACGACACAGAGCAGTGGGCTCTCAGCTCATACAAAATTTTTAAATTTTCGGAAAAATGCGGAGGAAAATACCACATCGAAGGATTAGAAAATGTTGACAAAGTAAAAGATGAAGCGGTTGTTTTTATAAGCAACCACATGAGTACACTCGAAACCATGGTTTTTCCCTGCTTAATTGCTCCGGTTAAAGAAGTAACATTTGTTGTTAAAGATAATCTCATTACCAACAAGCTTTTTGGCCCAATTATGCGAGCTCGCAACCCCATTGCTGTAAGCCGTAACGACACAAGGCACGACTTAATTAAAGTAATGAGCGAAGGAAAAGAAAAACTGAGCAAGGGCACTTCAATAATTATTTTTCCACAAAGCACACGAACCGAATCGTTTAACCCTAAAACATTTAATTCACTAGGAGTTAAGCTTGCGCAAAAATCGGGTGTAAAAGTTATACCAATGGCAATAAAAACCGATTTTTGGGCAAACGGAACTCTTCATAAAGATCTTGGACATTTGCGGCGCAACATTCCTATACATATTAAATTTGGAGAAGCTATCGAAATAAACGGATCGGGAAAAGCCGAACACGAATCAATTGTTGATTTTATTGAAACGCAGCTCGAAATCTGGAACACAAAAAAATAAAGAGTATAAAACAAAAAAGATCCAAAGTATTAAACTTCGGATCTTTTTATTTGTGCCCAGAACAAGACTCGAACTTGCACATCCTAAACGGATACCAGCCCCTCAAGCTGGCGTGTCTACCAATTTCACCATCTGGGCAGATGATTTGTTTTCAGAACGGATGCAAAAGTATAAAAATATGTATTCCTTCCAAAAATAAACATTAAAAAAACACTCTTTTTAGCTGCTTTATCAAATAAATCAGAATACTTTTTTTTGCATCAAGCTAATTATCTTAAAAATACAAAAAAAATCAACCCGAATAAACGGCACATTTACTTTTCGTTTTTTTCGTACATCGATTGAACTACAACACCGTTCGAATCGAGTTCAAAACTGTATACCTCTTCTTTAACAAACGACGGGCTCATACGCGGATCGAGAGTAAACCTGCCTGTACCAATTTCGGTTTGCCGTATAACAGTTTCTTTTACAAACACATATAACTCGTTTCCATTTTTTAACTGAACAATTCGCAAAGGCTCGCCAAAATCAGTTAAAAGAACATCGCGCCCTACGCCATTGTATGTACGCGATATTTTATTGCTTACACTACACGATATAAAAAGCAATATGGCAACAAACAGCATAATAAACATTGTTGCTGGTACTTTTTTTTGTTTCATAATAAATTTTGAATGATTTAAACCAATTACTACAAACATAAAAGGCTTTCGTTACTTATCAACATTATTTTAATAAAAAACCATGTCGAAAGATACCCCTTTTTCTGAATACACTCCCCTTTTTACTATATTTGCACCGTTAATAATTCTTAATGTATAAATACACCGTTATGATTTTATTCTTTCATGTTCCGGGCGGCAACTACATTGCTGTTAGCTCAAGCCGGTCATTTACCGATAACGATATCGAAAAGCTAAAATGGCTGTTTGGAAACGCCGAATTAATTGACAATCGACAAATTGAAGGTTGGTTTATTGGCCCACGTGTAGAAATGCTTACTCCCTGGAG
>CAZARW010000044.1:0-22361 GCA_964487645.1 uncultured Prolixibacteraceae bacterium | reverse complement strand
AAGGCGATGCACTTTTTATGGTTCGTGATAATGGCATTGGCATGTCAAACGAAATATTGAATAAGCTTTTTGATGTTGCACAAAATGTTAGCCGCCCGGGCACCGAGAATGAGTCAAGCAGTGGGCTGGGGCTTATTCTGTGCAAAGAATTTGTTGAAAAACACAGTGGAAAAATTTGGGTTGAAAGCACCGAAAGCAAGGGCAGCACGTTTTACTTTACGATTCCCTGAATGGATAATCCGGTATTTTAAATATTGGTAGATATTGTATTTCAAAAATATTTATCTTTGGAACTGTTCATAAACTAAAACTTAAATCAAAATGAATAAAATTGTTTTAATATTTCTAAGTGTATTTATGTTTGCTTCGCTTTCGTCCGAAGCACAATTTCTCGATCGTTTGGCTCGCGAAGCCGTTCGACAGGCCGAACGTTCAGCAGAAGAACGGGCTACAAAAGAAGTTCAGAAAGAAGTTGATAAGCAGGTAAACAAAGCCATTGATGATATTGTCGAAAGCGATTCCACATCTATGGATCAAAAAAAAGCGAATTCTGAACCGACTCCACGTTCCGATTCCGAACGTGCTTCGGCAATTATGGGGGCTTTAGGGATATCTACTGCCGATATCGATTTTAAGAATCAGTACGTGTTTACTTCGTTTATTTCAACGATATCCGAATCTGTTGATGCCGATGGGAATGCCCAAGAACCCGTAGAGTCAGATATTTTTATGAATGCCGACAGCAAAGACGTGATGTTTGAGGTAAGAGCCGAAAATCAAATGTCGAATACCATTTTCGATTCAGAGAATAAGTGTATGCTTATTTTAACACAAGAGAATGGCAAAAAAACCGGAATGGCTACTAAAATTGATGTTGATGATTCACAAGATGATGTTGAAGCTGAACGGTCGCAGCCCGAAGAGACGGTTCCCGTTCCGGTTAGCATGTATGCCGAAGATGATGATGATTGTTTGCCTCAAAAAACCGGTAAAAGCAAAACCATAAGTGGATTTAAATGCTATGAATATCGTTGCGAAACCGATGAAGAAATTGATGTTATTTGGACAACAAAAGATGTGAAATTTGATAAAAAGCTTTCAGGTTTATCATGGGTCGAGAGTTTATCAAATAGTGTTTACGATGGCATGATTATTCGTTACGAAAATTATTCAAAAATGGATAAATCATCAACTGTTACCACCATTACATCAGTCGATTATAATAAAAAGAATACTTTTTCGGCCGGTGATTACGAAATTTCAAGTTTATCGTTTACCCCAAATAAGTAATATTAACATATATAATAAAGAATAACAGACTGACCAATCGATAATCAGTTACCAAAAAAGCCAAAAGCTCCGGGTTAAAGGAGTTTTTGGCTTTTGTTCTTTGCAATTTATAGTGCATTACAAATGAATTACTTCGTCGTATGCAGCGGCGGCAGCTTCCATAATTGCCTCACTCATTGTGGGGTGAGGATGAATGGTTTTAATGAGTTCGTGTCCGGTAATTTCGAGTTTGCGGGCTACAACCATTTCGGCAATCATTTCGGTTACGTTTCCACCAATCATGTGTGCACCCAGTAATTCGCCGTATTTAGCATCAAAAATTAGTTTTACAAAACCATCTTTCTGTCCGGCAGCACTTGCTTTACCCGAGGCAGTGTACGGGAATTTTCCTGTTTTTATTTCGTACCCGGCTTCTTTGGCTTTAGCTTCGGTATATCCCAACGACGATACTTCGGGGGTAGTGTATGTACATGCCGGAATATTGTTGTAATTGATGGGAGTGGGGTTTAATCCGGCAATTTTTTCGACACAGGCAATGCCTTCGGCCGAAGCAACGTGTGCCAGAGCTGGTCCTCTAACAATATCACCTATTGCATATATTCCCTCAACCGAAGTTTTGTAGAATTTGTCGACTTTAATTTTTCCTTTTTCAATTTCAACGCCTGCTTGTTCAAGCCCAATGTTTTCGATATTTGGAGTAACACCAACAGCCGACAATACAATTTCGGCTTCGAGTGTTTCTTCGCCTTTAGGAGTTTTTACTGTTACTTTGCAAACATCTCCGCTTGTATTAACTTTTTCGACCGATGACGAAAGCATGATTTTCATTTTTGCTTTTTTAAACGATCGGGCCAAAGTTTTCGAAACCTCTTCATCCTCGTTTGGAACAAGGTTTGGCATAAATTCAACCAGTGTAACACTTGTGCCAATTGAATTGTAAAAATTAGCAAATTCACTGCCAATTGCACCCGATCCTACAACAACCATTGATTTTGGTTGTTTTTTCAAATTCATTGCTTCGCGGTAACCAATAATTTTTTTGCCGTCTTGTTTTAACGAATCAAGTTCTTTTGAGCGTGCACCGGTTGCTAAAATTATGTGTCTTGCAGTAAGTGTTTTTTTATTTCCGTCATCAAGGCTTACTTCTACTTTTTTATCAGCAGTGAGTTTGCCAAAGCCATTGATGATTTCGATTTTATTTTTTTTGAATAAAAACTGAACTCCTTTACTCATTCCTTCGGCAACATCGCGGCTGCGTTTTACCATTTTCGGGTAATCGGGTTTTACATCGCCGCTAATGCTTACACCATAACTTTCGGCATGTTTAGCATACTCGTAAGCTTGTGCACTTTTGAGTAACGATTTTGTAGGAATACATCCCCAGTTGAGGCATACCCCTCCGATATTTTCTTTTTCGATAACACCAACGTTCATTCCGAGTTGTGCAGCACGTATAGCGGCTACGTATCCACCGGGGCCGCTGCCAATAATCAGTACATCAAAATCCATATTTGTAAATTTTATATTTGGTATATACAAAAACCAAAAAGTAGCCATTATGTTTAGCGCAATGAATAATTTGGGTTAACCCGATATTGTTTTGTATATAAAAATAAAAAAAGCATCGGATGTCGATGCTTAATTTTTAGTATTTTCAAAAGATTTTATTCTTTTCCGTAATTGAATTTTTGCAGCAAATGCCCCATACGGTCGCGTTTTGTTTTCATGTAAAACTGGTTGTATTGGTTGGGTTCAACTTCAATTGGGATATTTTCAACAACATGGAGTCCATATCCTTCGAGGCCAACACGCTTAACGGGGTTGTTGCTAAGCAGTTTCATTTTTTTAACGCCCAAGTCGCGAAGTATTTGAGCTCCAACACCATAGTCGCGTTCGTCGGGCGCAAATCCCAGATGAACATTGGCATCAACGGTATCGAGTCCTTCTTCTTGTAGTTTGTATGCTTTAATTTTATTTATCAGGCCAATTCCTCTACCTTCCTGATCGAGGTATACCACCACGCCTTTCCCTTCTTTGTCAATCATTTCCATCGATTTGTGGAGTTGATCGCCACATTCGCATCGTTTCGATCCAAAAATATCGCCGGTCATGCATGATGAGTGCATGCGTACCAAAATGGCTTCGTCGGGTTTCCATTTACCTTTAACCAGGGCAACATGTTCTTTTCCGTTCGATTTTTGGAGGTATGGAATAATTTTGAAATCGCCGTACGCTGTGGGTAAATGAGCCTCTTCGCCCCGTTTAATCAGGCTTTCGTTTTCGAGCCTGTATGCAATAAGGTCGGCAATTGTGATAATTTTCAGTTTAAATTTGTCGGCAATTTCGAGCAGTTGAGGCAGACGAGCCATTGTGCCGTCGTCGTTCATTATTTCGACTAAAATGCCTGCAGGTGCTAAGCCGGCAAGCCTGGCAAGATCAACCGCAGCTTCGGTGTGTCCCGACCGGCGGAGTACTCCGCGTTCTTTTGCCATAAGCGGAAAGATATGTCCCGGCCGGCCAAGATCTTCGGGTTTTGTTGCCGGGTCGGCAAGCATTTTTATGGTTACCGAACGGTCGTAGGCCGATATGCCAGTTGTGGTTTCGTGTCCTAAAGCATCAACCGAAACTGTAAATGGAGTTTCATGAAGTGATGTGTTTTTTCCGACCATCATTTCTAAATCCAGCTCCTCGCATCGTTTTTCGGTAATTGGGGCGCAAATTAAACCACGGCCTTCTTTGGCCATAAAGTTGATCATTTCGGGAGTAACTTTTTCGGCTGCTGCAATAAAATCACCTTCGTTTTCGCGATCTTCATCATCAACAACAATTACTATTTTTCCCTCTTTTATATCGTTTATTGCTTCGTCAATTGTATTGAGTGAATTCTTACTCATGAATATCTTTTTTTAGATTGATGCAAAATTAGAAAAACAATTCGGTTTTTGAGTGGGTTTTGGTTCTTTGCTGTTTTTGTTTGCTAAAAGTTCACATAAAACATGCATGTTAGCTTCGTTTTACTTTATCCCATGCTGCCGATTGTTTTCCGCGTAAATATCGGAATTGACCCTGTATGGTTGCTGCGTTAATTGCAGTAAAATAGTATGCAACAAAGAGGAGCTTGAACTTTATATTATGTTTTTCGAAAACAAGACCTGCAAAAGCCAAGATATAAAATACAAGCTGCAAAATGAGTAACACAGCGTAAAACCAATTAAAAGCAGGGTAAAAAACAAGAATAATGTTGAGAGGGAAAAGTAAAAAGAAACACCATGGTGCAAATGTCCATCGCGAAACCTTATGCGAAAAATACTGGAATGAGAGTTTTCCGTGTTTGAATGGATTCAGAAATTGTTTCATTCTGAAAATTGTTTGCATTCCTCCGGCAGCAATGCGTTTTTTTCGTTTCAGCTCTTCTTTTACATTAAACGATGCATATTCGGTAGCTATGGCCATTGGAGCATATTCAAGTGTATATCCTTTTTCGATAATACGCAGCGAAATAATCAGGTCGTCGAGTATTGTGTCGGGTTCAACAGCTTCGAAGAGTTTGGTTCTGATGGCAAACAATTCACCAACGGCACCAACCGCCGAGTGAAATTCGGCATCTTTGTTTTTTAACCACGATTCGAATTTCCAGTATAAGCCCTCACCTGTTTCTACTGCATTTCCGTGTCCTTTATTAATCACCTTTTTTTGTCCGGCAACACATCCAACATTTTGGTTCGAAAATTTTTGAGCAATGATTTTAATTGCTTCGCGATTTAAGGCAGTGTTTGCATCGGTAAAAATTACAATGGGTGCTTTTACATGCTGCATGCCACGATTCATTGCATTGATTTTGCCGCGTCGTTCGGGTTTGTGCAGTACGTTTATCCCATCAACAGTTTTTAAAAATTCGTGGCTGCCATCGTCCGATCCATCGCATACAAAAAGAATATCGAGCTTGTTTTTCGGATAATCGAGGTTTTTGCAATTTGTGATTTTATCGTCTAATATATCCCGTTCGTTATAAGCAGTAATAAAAAGGCAAACATGTGGCAAATCATGCTGACTGGTAATTTCGTTTTTGTTTGTGTTCTTTTTCCTGAACAGTGTAAATATCGATATGAGGATTGCATATCCTATGTACGAATAGAAGAAGGCCAAAGCAATTATCCAGAATACTATCTCCATTAAACGAATTTTTTATAAAAATCAGAGAGTTTTTTTACAAGTTCATTGTTTGAATAGTGTTTGTGTGCAAAAATAAACGAATTCTCGGATAAAATGCTGCGCAATTCCGAATTGCTTATGAGATCGATAGTTTTGTTTGTGAAATCGTTGGCCGTGTTTGCAATAATAATTTCTTTATTGTTGCATGCATCAATGCCTTCGCATCCAATTGGTGTTGTTACAATTGGTTTTTTGAGCATCATTGCTTCAACAATTTTTACTCTCATTCCGCTTCCCGATAAAAGTGGGGCAATCATTATACCGTGGTTTCTCATAAATTGATGTGCCGATTCGACTTCGCCTTCATAAAAAACATTTTTCTGATTGATTTTATTTACAAACCAATTGGGGGCATTGCGGCCGGCAATGGTTAGGGTTGTTTGAGGTGCTTTTTTTAATATACCGGGCCAGCATTTTTCAAAAAACCAAAGCAGCGCTTCCTGGTTTGGAGCCCAGTCAAGGGCACCAATAAAAAACAAATCGTTTTTTGCGGATTCGGATTTTGTGTTTTGTCCGAATTTTTGTGTGTCGAAACCGGCAGGTATAACCAACGATGGTTTTGTATTACCCATTTGCTGCAATTTTTTATTGTCGCGTTGGGTAATGGGTATAAGCACATCGTAGCTGTTTATTGCTTTTTGTTCGAAACGTTTTATGCGTTTTGTTAATATTTTGAGGTATATTTTTTTAAATCCGCGGGCTTGTTTAACACTGCGCTCCCATATTTCGTGTTCGATGTTGTGGCTGCGGTATGCAATAAGCGCTTTACTGTTTTGTCGAATAGTGTTAATGTATGGGCACAAATAGAGCCCTTCGAGCTGTACTATATCAAAGTGGTGTGCTTGCAAAAGCAGAGCGAGTTTTTTTCGATAGTTTTTGTTAATAAAGCGCTCGGCATTATAGGGCTTTTTCGAAAAAAGCAGGTTTTTTATTGCTCCGTAAATTGTAATATTTGCCGGTACTTCAATAAGATGAGTAACAATTTTTGAGGTAATTTCGTTGGGTATATCAAAAGGAGTAATATGATGTTTGCGGGTATTCATAGCTAATAAACCTGTACGATATCCGGCATTGGCAAAGGCTTCAATAAGTCCAAGGCTGGCAATTGATCCACCATCTTTTGGCGGGTAGGGTGCTTTATTGGTTAAAAAAAGAATCCGCATTATTTCACTTTTTTTTCTTTTTTGATTTAAGAAATTTTACAAAATTTATTTTACTTATAAATATGTTGTATGCTTCCTTATTTAATATAAGTGAGTCGGTAACTGCCTGGTGGGTAAGGCTTATACCAATAGCGATGAATAAGGCTGTGGGGAGCCAAAGGATGAGGCTCATTTCCCAAACACCTTCGCGTGCAACTTTTTCACTTATAGCCGATATGAGGTAATACAACATAAAAAGAAGAATTGATACAACAACCGGCATCCCAAAACCTCCTTTACGAATAATAGCACCCAGAGGAGCGCCGATAAAAAAGAACAAAAGGCATGCTAACGATAAGGAGTATTTTTTGTGTAATTCAACTACATGTTTGTTAATCCAAATCATCCGGCTGTACAGGTCGTTTTGATATTGCAGAATAACCCGTTGGTTTTGGTGCGCATTACGATGTGCTGTTGTGAGTACTGTAAGTCGCCTGTCGGCTCGTAAATTGTTAATTATCGAATCAATGTGTGTTGGATATAATTGCGCTGCAGTGGTGTCGTTTGTTGTTGAGTCGGGGCTTATTTTGTCTAAAATCTGATTGTTTAATATTTCGTTGTATCTGATTCCGGTAATAACCAGTTTTTCGCGTTCGGTGTATATGTTCGAGAGTGAATCGATAAAAATATTGAGTTGCTTGTTGTTGAGCATTTTGTAATTGTCTCTGAAATATTTCTCGTCGTGGCGTTTAAGGTCAAAGTTTTTTACGCTGATAACCATTTCTTGTTTTTCGAACTTTTGGCGGCTAAAAGGATAGGTTTTTTTTGCCCTGCTGCCTGATGATTTAATATCCTGGTAGTTTTCGCCGTTGTAAAGAGTCAGTACTATAAATTGTTTATCGTCCGACATGTTGATGTACCCCGAATCGGCCAAAGTAACGCTGGTATTCCCTTTGCCTTCAGTATGATCGTAAATCATTAAATCGAGCAGCGCTTTTGTCTTTTGATCTTTTCCCGATACTTTTATGCTGTATCCGTCAATTTCGTTTGTAAATATCCCTTCTTTAATAATCATTTCGGGGCGTTGGCTTTTTACACTCCATAATAAGGCTGCAAATTTGGCATTGGTTGTAGGAACCAGGTTGTTCGACATGAAAAATGCTAAAATAGTGATAGCGATATTAATGATAATTAGCGGACGCATAATTCGAAGTAACGATATTCCACTGGCTTTCATTGCCAACAGTTCGAAACGTTCACCCAAATTGCCAAAAGCCATAATTGATGCAAGCAACACCGACAGGGGAAGAGCCATTGGAATTAAGCTTACGGCAGCATAACTCATTAATTCAATAATAATTGAGTTTTCGAGCCCTTTACCGACCAATTCATCTAAATATTTCCATAAGAATTGCATCAGCAATATAAAAACACATATAAAAAATGTGAGAATAAACGGACCTATAAAGCTTTTAATTATGTATGCGTGCAAACGTTTCACTCTAGGTTATTTATTTATGGTTTATTGCAAAACAACTGGCTATGTGCATAATTCTGCTATTAGCAGCGAAATGCATTGTGTACTTTTTGTTGCATACAACTTGTATATGCAATTTGATACACAAAACTAAAAATTCGTGTTGATAATAATTGCACATTTATCAATTAAAACACAAAAAAACAATTTTTGGTATTGATGTGGATGATAATAGAAAAAATTAAGAGCCTAAAATGTGTTTTAGTGTTGAAATCTGGCTGTCCCATAGTGATTTTGACTCTTCGATATCGTCCTCGTCGACATAGTCGGTGATAATGAGCGAAACATCACCGGTAAGTTCATCGCGGGTAATTCTGAATTCGAAATATGCATCATCATCTGTCCAGTTAAACCGAACAATCAGGTTTTCTTTTTTCAAAGCCAATTCAGCGTCCTGGCTTGCACCATCCCATATAAAAGTGTATTTTTTGCCACTTACTGCTACGTCGTCGGCAAACCATTCCGAGAGCCCCGACGCTGTGCTGAGTCTGTTGTATAGCACTTTGGGTGAACAATTCATTACATATTCCAGTTCAATTTTTTTATTACCCATGAGATTTTATTTAATGCATATGCTTGCAATATATCAATTAAGTTTTAAAATACCAATATGAACTATATTTTGGAGCGGTTTAAGTTTCTGTTTGTTTTCTTTTTATGTCTTATTTATTTGTGTTTGATGGTATTGTCTGCGTATATGTTTAATGTGATTTACGAGAACATAAATATGGAATTGGTTTTGTGCTTTTAAGCAGTATGAAAAAAGAACAGGTTTTTTTATGGTAAAAAAATAAAAACGTATATATTTGCACCGCCTTAAAAAATGAGGAGCTAAAATGGCGAGGTAGCTCAGCTGGTTAGAGCGCGTGATTCATAATCACGAGGTCGGCGGTTCAAGCCCGCCTCTCGCTACATTTATAATGAAAGGGTTGCATGTTTTGCAGCCCTTTTTTGTTTGGTGTTGTAACGCTTTTGTAAAATAAATCGCTTCATAACGGCCTGCAAGCCTTGAATTTAATGCTATTTCGCCTTTTTTGCATATGCATTGTTAGGCAAAGTACTTCGATATATTTAATCTATCTTTCAATCTATTCTTTTTCTATTTTAAAAAATGGATTTATATATTTTTTTCCATTCATTACGTTAATTGTATTAAATATTGAGACCAATCCTCCTATAAGCAATCCTCCAATTAATGGTGTCAATTGATTTACTTTACAATAAATCAATATACCTCCCAAACTGATTCCTAATATACATAATTGCATACTAATAACAGCTCGAAAATGATTTGTCATTTTTTTTGATTTATCTTTTCTCCAATTCCGAAAAATCAATGTAGGAAAAATTAGAGGTAACAAACCAGTTAAATGTAAGAGTCCATACCAATTATTATTTTCTTCTTCAGTTTTATTATCATCAATTGTTCCATCTACAAGCAAACTAAAATCAACTTCAAGAGCTTTTGCAATCATTTGAAGTGTATAAGCTCTTGGGTCCACTTCTCTATTTTCAATCCTTTGTATTGTTCTCGCACTAACCTCAGTCCTGTCTGCCAACTCTTCCTGAGTTAAACCTTTTTTTATCCGTAGTTCTTTTATCAATTTTCCTGTTTTCATTTTCTTCTCATTTTTGAATTTGATTCAAATGTCTGTCTGATTAGGGTAACTTTCCAACTACAAAAAGACGACATTTACACGACATTCAAAATCATTCTGTTCACAATCAGTGTTTTGGGATAAACATCAAATAGTCATTTACAATTATCACAAAATTTTTCATTTCCATCAATCATTTACTTGTTTTAGACATTTATCCCACTCTATCTCGTGTTGTTGGCGCATTATGCCTAACGGCAGTTTGTTTAAAAACTCATATCAAACCCCAAAAAAAACGAGTAATTTTTAGCCGTTTTAAGCTGTTCTTACAAAATAGTTATAATTTTTCAGTTTGATAATTAATAGGTTGAAAAAGCTCGATTTTGGCTTCAATATTGCGTTTTTGGGCTTTAAGGCAGTATATAAGGCACTTAGGCATTTCATCAACTTTTTAATACCAACAATATTGAAAATTCTATGCAAATTGTAAGCGGTCATGATTAAACCAAAATGGGCTTAGGCTCTTTCAAAATATTTTTTCAAAATAATACTCTTTAAATTTGGATTACAACACAGAAGGGGGAGGTGGGAATTTATACATTGTTAAGTGCAGATTTTATTTTTTTGTTGATATCCCCAGCTCTTCCGGATTTGTACAATGAAACTTCAATGCGCTAGTGCGAAACGAAATTCAGCGAAGCTAATTTACCTACGGGTGATCTTCGATTAGCTCCGCTGATTTACGCTTCGCTCCAATTACCCTTAGGTAAATCGCAACCAGCTTTTGCGATCATTCTACATATCCAGAAGAGCGGCGCAGGGGGTTGAAAATTAGCACTTCACCCGCGATTAATTTTTTAATTGTTAGCAGGCGTTATTTATTCACACTTTGATTTAACAATTCTAAAACCGATGTAGTTTGTTGCTTTATCTGCCGAAACTTGTTTGGTGAACTGACTACTTGAATCAGATTTCCATGAATAACCCATAACATATCTACTTTCAAGGTCGCCACTTTCACATGAAGTACTTGTCCATTCAGCAACATTGCCATTCATATTGAAAAGTCCTAATTCGTTCTTTTCTCCTTTATTTACTTCATGTAACTCTGTTTTATAATCAGTGTTTACAAGCGGCACATGCATCCATTCATATCGTGTTGGAAGTCGATAATCCATTTGGAAGGCTATATCTTGTCCTTTTAAATTTTTGTTTTCTTCGTTTGTACGCCAGATACAATAATATCTTGCACCTTGCCAAGTAACTCCAATCACTGGATAATTGTCATATTTTGAATCTGTAAAATAATTCTCTTTGTTTGGAATGGAATTGCTTACAGATAGATCTATAATTTTTTTGGAAATATCCTTATAAGCTTCTTTTACTACAACTGGTTTAATTGTTTGATCATCAGATGTTCTTTTATCGGACTCCATTTTTGAGAAGTCAAACCAAGTAATTGTGTCATTTGGATTATTGCTAATATACTCATAAAATTTGCGGAATTCTTTATTTGAAATTTCATTACTAATCCAAAAGTCATCAACTTTTACATCTCTTATACGTCCTGGTTCTATCTCAAGCGTATAAGTACCACCAGAGATAAGTATCATGCCTTTGGGTTCTTGTGCATTATTTGTCAAATTCTGTGAAAATGAAGATAAAGAGATTAATAATCCTATAGTCACTATAATGTTTGTTTTCATTATGTTAGATTTTTGAGTTATGTTCAAAATTACGAATTTGCACTTTTTTATAATTCCTGCTAACGTTCAAGTGTACGATTAGGTGCGGTTTTCGTGCATCGTTCCAGTCCGCATACACACCGAAGTTGAAGCGGCGCAGGGGGCTGAAAAATTAGCACTTCACCTACGATTAATTTTACACATTGTGTGTGTTTTTACTTTATTTTCCTACTTTCTTTTGTTGTTCGATATAAACATCTTTATAGCTTATGTTTCATTAGTATGTCGGTTTGTTTATCATTTCCCAGAGTAAATGTGTGTTTGTCGAATTCGGTAAAGCCGTTTTTTCTATAAAATGCAAGTGCTTTTGTGTTGTTTTCCCACACTCCCAGCCATATATAGTTTGCTTTTTTTTGTTTTGCAAGTTCTATTGCTTTGTTGAATAGCTTTTGCCCAATTTTTTTTCCTTGAAATTTTTTAAGTACATATATTCTCTCAATTTCAACAGCATGTTTGCCTAAAGGCTCTGTTTGGGCATTGTCAAAGTTTAATTTTAAATATGCAATAACAGCATTGCCGGTTGTGGCAAGATAATACTGAACATTTTTATTGCTGAGTTCAGATAATAGTTGAGTTGATGAAAAATTTTCGTCAATATATTTTATCATATTTATTTCGGAATTGAACGCAGCAAATGTTTCAGAAAAAGTTTTACGAGCAATTCGTTGTAACTGATTCAGGTTTTTAATTGTTGCTGGTATTATTTTAATTTCTTCCATTATTTTTTTTGAATTTGGGGAAATATTTCCACTTAAATATACTGTATATATATCGATAATCTTATTTAAAGCAGTGATATTCCTGATGTTTTAAACCTTAGCTATTGTGACAAAGTTTATGATTTTTGATGAATGTTAAAGTGTAAAATGCACAAAACATTTATGATTTGTACATAAAGTGCAATAATAACACAAAATGAATAATGTGCTGGTTTTATGAAATAATACAGAGAATAAAAGGTTTAATGCTGGTGTAAATCATTATTTTTGCGCCGTTTTTATTTTCAGATATATGGCTTCAATTAAAATTATATTCAGCAATAAGAAATATTTTGCGCCGGCATTTTTGTATTCATGTTTTGCGCTAATTTTTAGTACATGGGTTGTTTACATTCCCTTTATAGCCGAAAAACTTCAAATATCGGAGGGGCAAATAGGTACCGGGTTGTTTTTTTCGTCGTTAGGGTCGTTTTTGATGATTCCGGTAAGCAATAAACTTACCGATATATTGGGAGTAGGGCGTCAGTCGTTTTTAGGCTTTATTGTTTATGCCCTTTCGCTTTACGGTATTTTTCTGGCCGATACTTTTGTGTTGCTTGTAGTTGCTTTGTTTGTTTTTGGAATGATGGGAGCCATTTTTTCAATTGCACTAAACTCCTTAGTTGCCGAAATTGAAAAACAAGCCGGTAAATATATCATGACCGGGAGCCATGGGTTTTGGAGTATTGGTGGCATTATTGGAGCATCGCTGGGAAGTTTTATTGCCGGAAAATTTAATGCGCCTTTGGTGCATGTTACGTTTGTTGTTGTAATTCTTATTGCTTTGCAAATATATTTACATAAGAGTTATGTACATGTACGAGGTGAAGCGCGCATTAAGAATACCGAAAAGAAAGTACCTGTAAAACCACTATTGGTTATTGCTCTTTTAGGGATGATTATGATGGCATCGGAAGGAGCAATTGCCGACTGGAGTGGTTTGTATTTGCGCAAAGTTGTTGAAGTAAAACCGCAGTTTTTAGGCCTTGGTTATGCCTTTTTTTCAGGGGGAATGACTATTGGTCGATTTTTAGGCGATGCACTAAGCATGCGTTTTGGTTCGTGGAAACTGTTAAGTGTAGCCATTGTAACAAGTTTGAGTGGATTTGTCTTGGTTTTAACTACCAATGCACTTGCTTCGTTTGGTGGTTTTTTTGTTATCGGCTTAGGTTTTTCGGTAATTGTTCCCGAGGTATATCGTTTAGCATCGAATGTTAAAGGAGTGCGTGCAGCCGATGGGATATCGCTTATTGCAGCAACATCGAATGTTGGTTTTTTGGTAGGGCCGGTATTTCTTGGTTTTGTTGCCGAGCTTTATAATTTGTTTGTGAGTTTTGTAATATTGTCGATTTTTATTTTTACCGCCCTCGTTATAAGTGTTTTAAAATACCGAAACGCCAAAAGATAAATGCATTTGTGTAAATGTATATTATCAATAGTGGCTTATGCTTGTATAGCCTTACAAGTAAAACAGTCAGCATAAACTGAATTTCGACTCTCAAATTATCGGGTATAATCCGATGCTAAAATTTCATATTCGTTTTGCTAATTGCCGATTAGTACAATGCTTTTTTACATATACTCATTTGATACAGTGAGGAAAAAGCTATAATAAATCGCTGGCTAATTCGGCTAAAAAGCTTCGTTCGCCTTTTATCAGATTAACATGAGCAAAAAGTTCCTGTCCCTTCATTCTGTCCGAGAGATAAGCTAGTCCGTTTGATTGTTGGTCGAGATACGGAGAGTCAATTTGATGTAAATCGCCTGTAAATACCATTTTAGTACCTTCGCCGGCACGGGTAATAATTGTTTTTATTTCGTGCGGGGTAAGGTTTTGTGCTTCATCAATTATAAAATATGAGTTTGAGAGGCTTCGTCCGCGAATGTATGCCAGTGCAGCAATAACCAGTCGCTCTTCTTTTTCCATTTCCTGAATTCTCGAAGCTTCAACACTTCGGGGGTTGTGACAATGCTTAATAACCGATAAGTTATCGTATAATGGTTGCATATAAGGCCTGATTTTTTCATCGGCATCGCCGGGCAAAAAACCAATATCGCGGTTACTTAAAGCAACAATTGGACGAGCCAGCAATATTTGATCGTATATATTATGTTGAGCCAAAGCGGCTGCCAGTGCCAACAATGTTTTTCCGGTGCCTGCTTTGCCTGTAACAGCAACAAGTTTTATATCCTGATTGAGGAGTGCATTTAATAAAAATGTTTGTTCGGCATTGCGTGGTTTTATGCCGTAAGCACTTGCCTTGTCAACTCTTTCGTAGCGTTTACTTGCTCCGTCGTAACGTGTAAGTGCCGATGCATTAGGGCCTTTAAATATCGAATAATCATTCGGCATTGGAGGTGTTTGTACATTAATTTCGGAAACATTCAGGTACTTGTTTTCGTACAGTCTGGCAATAATGTCATCGCTGCAGTCGTCTTTTATGTTAACACCTTTGTCAAAAATTTCGGGGTTGGTAACCTTATCGTTTTTGTAGTCTTCGGAGTCAATTCCCAACGATTTTGCTTTCATCCGCAGATTGATGTCTTTGGTTATAAGCACAACTTTCTGGTTGGGATTTTTGTCTTTTGTATATTCAGTTATTGATAAAATCCGATGGTCGGCAATATCTTCTTTAAACGACACTTTGAGTTTTTCGGAAAAAGGATGCCCGGTTTCGATTTTTAATTTTCCTTTTCCCTTACCTAAGGATAATCCTCCGTTAAAAAGTTCGTCTTTTACTAAATCGTCGAGTAAGCGGACAAACTCGCGCGCCTGGTAATTAAGCTGATCACTTCCTCGCTTAAATTTGTCGAGCTCTTCAAGAACCGTAATTGGTAGGATAACATCATTGTCCTGAAAATTAAAAATACACCGGTGATCATGTAATATTACATTTGTGTCGATGATAAATATTTTTGATTTTTTTTTAGCCATTTCTGAATTTTTTGAGGTTCTTTGTAGCTCTAAAAATAAGAAAAAAAAGGTGCAAAAGTGGCTTGGTTCTTTTTCTTTTCGGTGTTTTTTAATAACAATTGATTGTTGATAAAATGGATTATGCTGAAGCAGTAAAATATTTATACGGACATTTGCCAATGTATCAGCGACAAGGGCCTGCTGCATATAAAAACAGTCTTGGCAACATTGTGGCTCTCGATGAAATGTTTGCCCATCCCCATAAAAAATTTGCAACGGTACATGTTGCCGGAACCAACGGTAAAGGTTCGGTAGCCCATATGCTTGCTTCGGTTTTTCAAACAGCAGGCTTTAAAACAGGGCTTTATACTTCGCCGCATTTAAAAGATTATCGCGAGCGGATAAAGATTAACGGGCAGTGTATAAGCGAACAATTTGTTTGCGATTTTCTTGACCGGTTTTTCCAAAAAAATAAGGTCAGTAAGCTTGAACCTTCGTTTTTTGAAATGAGTGTTGCTTTGGCTTTCGACTATTTTAAGCATGAGCAAATTGATATTGCAATAGTAGAAGTTGGGCTTGGAGGCCGGCTCGATTCAACAAATATTATTTCGCCTCAGCTTTCGGTTATTACCAATATCGGGCTCGATCACACTGCTTTACTGGGGGATACATTGCCCCTTATTGCTGCCGAAAAGGCCGGTATTATTAAAGAAAATATTCCGGTATTAATCGGGCAGTCGCACCCCCAAACCGATAAGGTTTTTATCAATATTGCCAACCAGAAAAATGCAACATTGAATTTTGCAGATGTTGATTACAGAATCGAAAAGTCAGACCAGGATTTTTATTCTGTGAGGAAAAATAATGAATTATTATTCAACAATATTAAGCCCGATTTAAAGGGACATTATCAGCAAAAAAATATACTCACTACAGTAGCAGCAATCGAAATTCTGCGAAAACAATATCCGGCAATCAAAAACGAGCATATATTCAGCGGATTAAGCAATATTGTTAAAAATACAGGTTTGCTGGGCCGTTGGCAAACTGTTTCTGAACATCCGCGTGTTATATGCGATACAGCGCATAACCCTGATGGTTTAAACGATGTGGTTGCACAACTCAAAGCAAGCACTTGTGGCAAATTACACATAGTTATTGGGCTTGTGAGCGATAAGGATATTGATGGAATTTTAGATTTGTTGCCTCAAAATGCACAGTATTATTTTACGCGGGCAAAGGTTGACAGAGCACTTCACGAAGATGAGCTTGCAAAGCGGGCATCAAAATATAATTTGAAAGGCAACAGCTATCCCGGAGTAATTGATGCTGTAAAAGCTGCTAAACAACATGCCCGGAAAAACGATTTAATTTTTGTAGGAGGAAGCACATTTGTGGTTGCCGAAATAGTTTAATAATAAGCAGTAAAATTGTATGCAGGTAAATCCTTTATATGAACTTATAGCTCAGGGCGAACATCAACAGCAGGATTTTAAATTTTGCATAAACGATTCACGAAAAATTGCTCGTTCGTTGGTAGCTTTTGCGAATACTAACGGCGGGCGCTTATTGGTTGGAGTGAAAGATAACGGCCGGGTTGCAGGTGTAAAAACCGACGAAGAATATTATATGGTTGAGGCTGCTGCAAACATATACAGCAAACCTCGTGTACGGTTTAATGTGCAGGAGTGGGATGTTGAAGGAAAAACTGTGCTCGAAATCATTATTCAACCCGGAAAAGACAAGCCATACTTTGCCCAAAATGATGAAAAAAAATGGGTGGCATACATTCGCCGCAACGATGAAAATATTCTTGCCAATAAGGTGCTGGTCGATTCGTGGAAAATCGAAAAAATGCACAAGGGATTAAAATTTACGTACGATGAGCCACGTAAAATTCTTGTTGATTATTTGTCGGATAATGAGTCGATTACTTTGTCGCGGTTTTGTAAAATAGCGCAAATCAGCCGTCTTTCAGCTCAAAAAATTCTCTCCGAATTTTTAGCACTAAAATGTATAGCAATAAACATAAATCAACAACCGGTTGTTTATTCACTCGACACAAGTTTTGATGTTGAAAATTTGAATTATTAGTATTTCTTGTACGCAAAATGTTTTTTTCTGAATTGGAATAAGTATTTTTGGGTGCGGTTCTGTATAAATAAACATTCGATTATGAAAAAAATGATGATTGCACTTTTAGCAATGTGCATGCTTGTATCGTGTTCGGTAATGGCGCAGTTTAATTATCAAACCGAGTCGAGTACCGATACGATTCATTACACTGCCGATTTTAATCCTTACACAGTTGAAACACTTGAAGAGCCTGATGATAAAGGAGCTCCGCAGAATGTAATTTTAATGATTGGCGACGGAATGGGAGTATCGCATATATTTTCGGCATTAACAGCCAACCGTGGTGTGCTTTATATGTCAAGCATTACAAATATCGGTTTTCAAAACACCTATTCGCTTACAAATTATATAACCGATTCGGCAGCGGCCGGAACTGCACTATCGACCGGTAAAAAAACATATACCGGAGCCATAGGTGTTGACGAAAACAAAAAACCGATTGAGAATATTCGCGAAAAATTCGAGAAAAGGGGAATGGCTACCGGAGTTGTTTCAACATCGTCGGTTACACATGCTACACCTGCTGCTTTTGTTGCTCATAACGAGCACCGGAATAATTACGAAGAAATTGCAGCCGATTTTTTAAAAACCGACATTGATGTATTTATAGGTGGTGGTTACGATAATTTTGCAAAGCGTGAGGATGGTAAAAATTTAATTGAAGAGTTAGAAAATAAAGGGTACAAGGTTGAAACTACTATTGACGAAGTTTCGAAAGTTACCCAAGGAAAACTTGCCGGCTTAATTGCTCCCGGACACACTGCTCAGGCATCTGAAAGGCAGGCAGGGACTCTCGAAATAGCAACACAAACAGCTATTGATATCCTTGATAATAACGAAAAGGGATTTTTTTTGATGGTTGAAGGATCGCAAATTGATTGGGCAGGACACAATAACCACACAGGGTATTTAGTCCGCGAAACCATTGATTTTGATCGCGCTGTTGGTAAAGCTCTTCGTTATGCTGCAACACACAAAAATACATTGGTAATAGTTACTGCCGATCACGAAACCGGAGGATTTGCTGTGAATAACGGAAATATGGAAAAAGGAAAAGTGCAAGGGGCATTTACCTCAACAAACCATACTCCGCTTATGGTTCCTGTAATGGCTTACGGATCGGGATCGATAATATTCAGAGGTTTTTACGACAATACCGACATTCCAAAAAAAATCATGTCGTTGTTTGAGTAAATACGATGCAGCATTTTGTGTTGTGCATCAATAATGCTTTACAACATAAAAATGCTTTGTTCAATTTGATATTCAGTTTTATATTTGTCTTATGTTTGAATCACTCGAAGCACTTGACCATATACGATTAAACTTTACCCAGGGTGGTTTGCTGATACTTAATATTGCATTGGCTTTTATCATGTTTGGAGTAGCTCTGTCAATTAAAATCGGCGACTTTAAAGACGTTGTAAAAAAACCTAAGCCAACAATTCTTGGATATTTTTCGCAGTTTTTTGCATTACCTGCTCTTACCTTTTTATTAATTCTGATAATTAAGCCTACTCCGTCAGTAGCTTTAGGAATGATAATGGTTGCTGCGTGTCCCGGTGGTAATATTTCTAATTTTTTGGCATCGCTGGCAAAAGGCAACTCGGCATTGTCGGTTACACTTACTGCTCTTGCAACCATGTCGGCAATATTTATGACCCCGCTGAATTTTTCGTTTTGGGGTGGGCTTTATGTCCGTCACTACAACAAATTGGGTGGAGAGTATTTGCGGCCTTTGGAAATTGATCCTTTTGAGATTTTTGTTACTGTGTTTTTAATACTGGGGATACCTGTAATACTGGGAGTTTTGGTAAACAGGCATTTTCCAAAATTTACTTCCAAAATTATTAAACCAATTCAGCGTTTCTCGATTATATTCTTCGTAATCATGGTTATTACCATGTTGCGGAGTAATTTTTCGCAGTTTATTGATGTTATTCATATTATTTTTGTGATTGTATTGCTGCACAATGCTCTTGCTTTAGGCACAGGTTTCTCAATTGCTTCGCTGTTTAAACTTAAACGCAAAGATCGCCGGTCGATATCCATTGAAACGGGAATTCAAAACTCGGGGTTGGCACTTACCTTAATGTTTAACCCAAAAATTTTCCCAACTGACTTTGAGTTGGGTGGTATGGCTGTAATTGCTGCTTGGTGGGGCATATGGCATATTATTTCGGGGCTGATTATGGCAACTTTGTGGGGCAGAAAACCATTACCCGAAGATGAATAATGTTTGTTAAATAAATACAATACCGTGTGTGTATTTAATCAAAAGATGTTATGAGAAGAGTTGAAAAGTGGTCGTTGGGATATGAATTGTTGCGTACATTAGCACGGATTGTTTATCGTGCAACGTATAAAAATATTACTGTAACCGGGCTCGAAAATGTTCCCTTAAACGAGCCGGTTATACTTGCACCTAACCATCAAAATGCTCTTGACGATCCTTTGGCATTAAACCTTACAAATTCAAAGTTTCAACCGGTTTTTTTAGCACGTGCCGATATTTTTAAAAACAAGATAATTGCCAGGTTACTCAATTTTTTAAAAATTGGCCCGGTATATCGTATCCGCGATGGCAAAGATTCGCTCGATAAAAACAAAGAAGTATTTGATAACAGTGTTCGGGTGTTAGCCAACAATAAAATTCTTTGCTTGTTTCCCGAAGCGCAGCACATAGGTATGAAAAGTATGGTTGCTCATAAAAAAGCTGTTCCTCGTATTGTGTTTATTGCTGCCCGGCAAACAAATTTTTCGCTCAATATAAAAATTGTACCTGTGGGGATTAACTATTCTCATTATTACAATTTTAGGCGCAGGATTGTTGTAAATTTCGGAGAGCCTTTGAGTTCGGCCGATTATTACCAAATGTATAACAACGAAGGTGAGGTAAAAGCATCATCGGAATTGCGCAACGATTTATTTAATGCTGTTGAAAAGCTTGTAGTGCATGTCCCCGATAAACAAATGTACGATCTGTACGAGCAGGGTTTTGAAATAGCAAGCCGCGAAGCCTGCAATAAACTCAAAATAAAAAATTGTGATAAATATTTCTTTACAAGCGAAAAATTCATAACCCGCAAAATAACCGAATGGCTCGATAGTAACGAAGAAAAAGCATCCGAATTGCTCGAAAAAGCATCGAGGTATAAAAAGCTCAAAACAAAATTGCGCTTAACCGAAAATTGTATTCAAAAAGGCTCTATTGGCTTCTTTTCTGCATTTTTTAAATCGATATATGCATTATTGCTTATGCTTATTGGTTTGCCCGGAGCTATTATGCACGGGGGCGTTTTTTACCTCACTCGTTATCCTTATCGTAAGCTCATTAAGGATAAACAATTTTACAGCTCGGTATCCATAGGCCTAAGCATTATTGTTTATCCGCTTTGGCATATCGCTTTATTTTTTATACTCAATGCATTTATTGATAAAGCATTGCTGTCGTTGGCAATTGTATTGCTTTCGGTACCGAGTGGTATTATTGCCTGGGAAGCTTACCAAAAAATTATGTGTATCATAAAGCGCATTAAAATTTCGCGTTTAAAAAAGGGGCGAAATCAGTCCTTGAAATTATTACTCAACTTGCGATCAGAACTTTCAGAATTTTATTCGCAGCGAATAGGAGAAAAGCTTTGAATTATTTATTTACTTTATTAATAGCGCTTACACTATCAGTCGATTCGTTTGCTGTTTCGGTATGCAGTGGCTTATCGTTAAGTAAAAAGCAACGTCGCAGGCGCGATTCGTGGATTATTGCTTCGGTGTTGGGTATTGTGCAGGCAGTATTTGCATTAATCGGGTGGGGTTTGGGCGAATCGTTTAAGCAATATATTGAACCAATCGACCACTGGGTGGCTTTTATTCTGCTGTTTATCTTAGGGGTAAAAATGATAAAAGACGGATTATGTCCTGTCGAAAAAAAACGCATTAAACATCCCACTCACTGGAGGGTGCTTATCCCCCTGGCAGTAGCTACCAGTATTGATGCTTTTGTTGTTGGAATTGGATTTTCTCTTTTTGTTTCAAACATTGTATTTGCATTATTAGCAATTGCGCTGATTACGTTTATTGTATCGATGCTTGGTATATATATGGGCCGAAAAATGGCTCGTATTGTGGCAGGTAAAGCCGAAATTGCAGGAGGTTTTGTGCTTATTGCTATTGGTTCAAAAATCCTTATCGAGCATTTGGTTTTTTTATAAAACTGCGTAGGAGAAAGCGTAAAATAATGCCACATTTTTTAATGTAAATTCCGATAAATATCTGCTATGTTAAAAAAATGATAAATATTAAATAATGTCCGGTATGCTTATATTTTTTCATATTCTTAATGTTAATATTGCGAATTCTTTATTAAAATGGAGGATTTTTTTTTAAATCGAATAAGAACAAACCAATACTAAATAAAAACAACTTATGGATAATTTTGAATTAGCATTACAGCTGCTCGGAATAGGGATGTTAACAGTATTTGTAATTTTATTTCTAGTAGTATTGATTGGTAATGTCATTATAAAATTTGTTAATCGTTATTTGCCCGAGGCTCCCAAGCCTGTTCGGAAAATTGCTGCAGCAACTCAAGCAGCAATATCGCCTTCAAAAATGGCTGCAATAGTATCGGCAGTTCAAATTGTAACCGGAGGCCGGGGAAAAATTACATCAATCGAAAAAAAATAATGTATAATTATAGTTAAAGGGAATCTTTAATTATTTGTAAATAAAAGATATATGGGAAAGGATATTAGATTTTCGTTAGTGTATCGTGATATGTGGCAAAGTGCCGGTAAGTACGTGCCACGTGTTGATCAGTTAGTAAAAATAGCTCCCGAAATTGTTGATATGGGCTGCTTTGCACGGGTTGAAACCAATGGTGGTGGATTTGAGCAAATCAACCTCCTTTTCGGAGAGAATCCAAATACAAGTGTACGTCAGTGGACAAAAGCTTTTAACGAAGCGGGTATCGAAACACACATGCTCGATCGCTCGCTGAACGGCTTGCGTATGAATCCGGTTCCGGCCG
>CAZARW010000043.1:0-22682 GCA_964487645.1 uncultured Prolixibacteraceae bacterium | reverse complement strand
GCTCAACCTCAACCACTTCGCCATACGGAATGCTTTTCAATGTTTCGCGTAACTCGTTTTTCACCTGGTGCGGATTGGTACCCATGTGCAATTTCAGAATAAGCTCTTTAAGTACCTGCTTGCGGTAATCGGAGTTGTTAATTAGTTCGCTCATAGATTAATTGTTTTACAATATTCAATTTTAAAAACAACTATCCTGAAACATTGTTTTCCTTTACTATAAAATTCGAAAAACAATATTGAGACTGATAATACTCAAAGTGTTTCTGTTGATATGAAAAATCCAATATTTTGTTTTAAATAGAGATTAATCGTTATAAAAAAATGATGCATTATGGTAGTTCAAGAGCAATATGTATGAATTATACGCATTGCATTTTTTATTAACTTTGCCGTTCAAATAAAATCACCTTAATTATGTCGGTACATAAAGAAATTAGAAAAGTAACAACACATGTACTTTCGGAAATGAAATTGCGTGGTGAAAAAATATCGATGCTTACAGCGTATGATTACAGCATGGGACGTTTGGCTGACGAAGCCAATTTAGATGTAATACTTGTAGGCGATTCGGCCTCGAACGTTATGGCCGGTAACGAAACAACTTTGCCTATAACACTCGATCAAATGATTTACCACGGGAAATCGGTTGTAAAAGGAGTTTCACGGGCTCTGGTTGTTGTTGATATGCCTTTTGGCACTTACCAGGGAAATCCCAAAAAAGCAGTACAGTCGGCTATCAGAATTATGAAAGAAACACATGCCGATGCTGTTAAGATTGAAGGAGGGAAAGAAATTATTGAATCAATACACCGAATTATTTCGGCCGGGATACCGGTTATGGGTCACCTTGGCCTGATGCCTCAATCGATACATAAATACGGAACATATGTAGTACGAGCCAAAGAAGACGAAGAAGCAAAAAAACTGATTGCCGATGCACGTTTGCTCGAAGAGGCCGGATGCTTTGGAATTGTATTAGAAAAAATTCCTGCAAAATTGGGCAAAATGGTAGCCGACGAAGTAAAAATTCCGATTATTGGTATTGGTGCCGGTGGTGGTGTTGACGGACAAGTGCTGGTTATACACGATATGCTTGGAATCACTCAGGAATTTTCGCCTCGCTTTTTACGCCGATATCATAATTTAGCTGCCGAAATTAAAGGAGCTATTGGTATGTATATTGATGATGTTAAATCGGGAGATTTTCCTAACGAAAAAGAACAATATTAATTTGCACACACAATTCAATCTTTTAAAAATCATCCTTTGCAACACACATATATATAATGGAAATACTTTACGAAGACAATCATATAATAGCTGTAAATAAAACCGGCAACGAGATTGTGCAGGGTGATAAAACAGGAGACACACCTCTAAGCGAAATTGTTAAAAATTACATCAAAAATAAATACAACAAACCAGGCGATGTTTTTTTAGGAGTAACCCACAGACTCGACCGCCCAACAAGTGGCGTTGTATTATTTGCACGTACAAGTAAAGCTCTTGGACGCCTCAACAAAATGTTTCAGAATAAGGGAGATATAAAAAAAACGTATTGGGCAGTAGTTGATAAAAAACCGCCTCAACTGGAGGGAGAATTGCATCATTGGCTGGTACGCAATACTAAACAAAACAAGTCGTATGCAAGCAATACAAAGCAAGCCGAAAGTAAAGAGGCTGTTTTGAGCTATAAATACATTTCGGGTTCAGACAAATACCACTTGCTCGAAATTGATTTAAAAACAGGCCGTCATCATCAAATACGGGCACAACTGGCAGCTGAAGGATGCAAAATTAAAGGAGACATGAAATATGGTTTTCCCCGTTCGAATCCCGGTGGCGGAATTTATTTACATGCACGTAAAATTGAATTTATACACCCTGTTACAAAAAAAGAAATCAGCATTACGGCTCCTGTCCCCAACGACACTTTGTGGAAATATTTCGAAACCAATGCATAGTTCATTCTTTTAAAAAATAAAAAAGCGCAACAAACACCGAAATGCTTGTTGCGCTTTATATTTTGCGTTATTATCGTCTATATCAATTCAAAAAAATCGTTTCCCTTATCGTCGACAATAATAAAGGCGGGAAAATTTTCCACTTCGATTTTACGAACAGCTTCCATTCCCAATTCTTCAAAATCGACAATTTCGACAGATTTGATGCTTTCTTTGGCTAAAATTGCCGCAGGCCCACCAATCGATCCAAGATAAAAACCACCATTCTTTTTGCAGGCATCGGTAACTTGTTTTGAGCGGTTGCCTTTAGCCACCATAATCATCGATCCGCCAAGTTTTTGAAATTCTTCCACATAAGGATCCATCCGCCCGGCAGTAGTTGGTCCAAAACTTCCCGAAGGCATGCCTGCCGGGGTTTTTGCCGGCCCTGCATAATACACCGGATGATTTTTGAAATATTCGGGCATTGGTTTTCCCTCGTCAATCATTTTTTTAATTTGTGCGTGAGCAATATCGCGCGCAACAATAAGAGTTCCATTGAGGTTTAAGCGGGTTTTTACCGGATGTTTTGACAACTCTTTCAGCACTTCGTCCATTGGCCTGTTCAAATCAATATTAACAGGATCGGCCATTTCGGGAGATTTTTCGGGCATGTATTTGCGTGGATTTTTTTCAAGTTCCTCAACAAAAATTCCATCCGAAGTAATTTTTGCTTTAATATTCCGATCGGCACTACAACTTACGCCTAATCCAACCGGACACGAAGCAGCATGGCGTGGCAAACGAATTACACGTACATCGTGTACAAAATATTTACCTCCAAACTGAGCACCTATGCCACTATCCTGACAAATTTTCAACACTTTTTCTTCCCATTCCAAATCTCGGAAAGCCTGACCTCCAATGTTGCCTTCGGTAGGCAAATGATCGTAATATCCGGCCGATGCTTTTTTAACAGTAGCCAGATTTGCTTCGGCCGAGGTACCACCAATTACAAGAGCTAAATGGTAGGGAGGGCATGCCGATGTTCCAAGATCTTTTATTTTATTTTTTACGAATTTTGTCAGATTTTCTTCGGTCAATAAAGCTTTAGTTTCCTGATAAAGAAAAGTTTTGTTTGCCGAACCACCACCTTTTGTGATAAATAAAAATTCATATTCGTTCCCCTGCTCCGAGTAAATATCGATTTGAGCAGGCAGATTTGTTCCTGTGTTTTTTTCTTCGAGCATTGAAAAAGGAACTACCTGCGAATACCTCAGATTACGATGTAAATATGTGTCGAATATTCCTTTTGAAAGGTGCATGGCATCATTTGCTCCGGTATAAACATCTTCGCCTTTTTTCCCAAGTACAATTGCCGTACCGGTATCCTGGCATGTTGGCAACTCCCCCTCGGCCGATACTACTTGATTAATTAACATGGTGTGAGCAACAAAACGGTCGTTATCGGTGGCTTCGGGGTCATCGAGTATGCTGCGTACTTTTTCGAGGTGCGATGCCCGCAAGTAAAACGACACATCGCTAATTGCTTCACGCGATAGCAATTCAAGCCCGTGTGGATCAATTTTCAGTATTTTACGCCCGTCAAACTCAACTGTTTGTACATAATCAGCAGTTAATAAGCGATACTTTGTTGTGTCTTTTTTAATGGGAAAAGGTTTTTGATATACAAATTCTGCCATGTTGTTTTTTATTGTTTAATGAATACTATCATTGAGTTTTTAAAATTATTCAGCTATCATTTTGAGCAACAAATATAATGAATGAATAGCTGAAAAATTGCCTTTAAAAGTCATAAATTAAAAAGATTAATAAAGCTGTAACAATTGGTAAAAAAATGCTATTTTGCATTCTCTCAAGTATAAATTCAATCTTCGATATGGAAATCATTTCAATAGTTATTATCGGCATTTGCCTTGTGTTACTCATTATTGTATTACTAAGGCAAAAAAACATCAACAACAATCAACTTAGTGAAATAATCAGGCAGCATATTCAAACCGAGCTAAAAGAAAACCGGAGCGAACTGTCGTTGGCACTCAAAGAAAACCGCGAAGAACTGGCCAACGGACTCGACAGGCTTACACTTAAGCTTGAAGAAAAACTCGATAAAATTGCCGAAAGTACAAACAATAATTCACGTGTAAACCGCGAGGAACTTTCAAAATCGTTAAAAGAGTTTGGCAATACATTTGATAAAAATGTAAAAGAGTTTAACGAATTGCAAAAGCAAAAATTCGACAGCATGGCGATTAAGCAGGATGAACTTGTAAAATCGACTGAAATTAAACTCGAAAAAATGCGCGAAACGGTTGATGAAAAACTCCACAAAACGCTTGAAGAGCGCTTGGGACAATCGTTTAAACTTGTGAGCGACCGCCTCGAAGCTGTACAAAAAGGACTTGGCGAAATGCAAAACCTGGCCAATGGTGTTGGCGACCTTAAAAAAGTATTAAGTAATGTAAAAACCCGCGGTGTATTAGGCGAAATACAGCTTGGTAATATTCTTGAACAAATAATGGCTCCCGAACAATACGAGACAAATGTTAAAACCAAACAAGGGTCAAACGATCATGTAGAATATGCCATAAAACTTCCGGGCAAAGACGATTCGGGCAAAGAAGTTTATCTGCCTGTTGATGCAAAATTTCCGCAAGAAGATTATGTACGCCTGCAAACGGCATACGATGATGGAAATATACCCGGAATTGATTTGGCCAACAAAGCACTGGTTCAATCGATTAAAAAATTTGCAAAAGACATTCACGACAAATACATCGATCCGCCAAACACAACTGATTTTGGAATAATGTTTTTACCACTCGAAGGGCTTTTTGCCGAGGTTGTACGCCAACCCGAACTGGTTGCTTTTTTGCAGCGCGAGTTTAAAATTATTGTTACCGGCCCAACCACTTTAGCGGCTATGCTTAACAGCCTGCAAATGGGATTTAAAACACTGGCTATCCAGAAACGCAGTAGCGAAGTGTGGGATATTTTGGGAGCTGTGAAATCAGAATTCGGAAAATTTGGCGGAGTACTCGAAAAAGCTCAGAAAAAAATTAACGAAGCCAACAAAGAACTCGATAATTTAGTGGGTACACGCACACGCATGATGCTTTCGAAATTGCGAAAAGTTGAAGAATTACCAAAAACCCAAACGGCAAAACTTCTTGATAAAATTGCCGACAGCGACGATGAAGACGAAAACCTAAGCAATTTATAAACACAAAAAAAGCCTCTCCTATTACAAGAGAGACTTTTTTAAAATTGTTTTTTGAAATATGTATATATTGAGTGTGTGTGCTTATTTCACTTCCTCAAAATCAACATCGGTTACCTCGCCATCGTCTTCTTTGCCTTGCGATTGTTGCTCATCGGCACCGGGTTGTGCTTGTTGCTGTCCGGCCTGATCGCCACCGGCTTGTTGTTGAGCATTGTACATTTCTTGCGATGCAGCCTGAAATACATTGTTTAGCTCGGCAGTTGCTGTATCAATAGCATCTAAATCCTGCTTAGCATGTGCATCTTTAAGTTTTTTCAATGCTTCTTCGATAGGAGCTTTTTTGTCGGCCGGAAGCTTATCTCCAAACTCTTTGAGTTGTTTTTCGGTTTGGAAAATCAATCCATCAGCCTGATTTAACTTATCGATGCGTTCCTTTTCTTTTTTATCGGCTTCGGCATTTGCTTCAGCTTCTTCTTTCATGCGTTTAATTTCATCGTCACTCAATCCCGATGAAGCTTCGATACGAATGCTTTGTGATTTTCCGGTAGCCTTATCTTTAGCATTTACGTTTAAAATTCCGTTTGCATCAATATCAAACGATACTTCAATTTGTGGAACACCACGAGGTGCCGGTGGTAAACCATCGAGGTGAAATTTACCAATTGTTTTATTTTGATTTGCCATTGGGCGTTCACCCTGCAATACATGAATTTCAACCGAAGGTTGATTATCGGCAGCAGTAGTAAATGTTTCGGTTTTTTTGGTTGGAATCGTTGTATTCGACTCAATCAGTTTTGTCATTACACCACCCATTGTTTCGATACCTAACGAAAGTGGAGTAACATCGAGCAACAATACATCTTTAACCTCGCCGGTAAGTACACCACCCTGAATTGCGGCACCAATAGCCACTACTTCGTCGGGGTTAACACCTTTTGATGGTGCTTTACCAAAAAACTCCTGTACTTTTTGCTGCACAGCAGGTACACGGGTTGATCCACCAACAAGAATCACTTCGTCGATATCGCTGTTTGAAATGCTGGCATTTTTCATTGCACGCTTGCAAGGTTCAATAATTGCATGGATTAATTTATCGGACAATTGCTCGAATTTAGCACGGCTTAAGCTTTTTACCAAGTGTTTTGGCACACCATCAACGGGCATAATGTATGGTAAATTAATTTCGGTTGATGTTGAGCTCGACAATTCGATTTTGGCTTTTTCGGCAGCTTCTTTTAAACGCTGTAAAGCCATTGGGTCTTTGCGCAAATCAATTCCTTCGTCGTTTTTAAATTCATCGGCCAGCCAGTTTATAATTACATCGTCAAAATCGTCGCCACCAAGGTGCGTATCTCCATCGGTTGATTTTACTTCGAATACACCATCTCCAAGTTCGAGAATCGAAATATCGAAAGTACCACCACCAAGGTCAAATACTGCAATTTTCATATCCTTATCGCGCTTATCGAGGCCATATGCCAACGATGCAGCTGTAGGCTCGTTAATAATACGGCGTACTGTAAGCCCTGCAATCTCGCCGGCCTCTTTAGTTGCCTGACGCTGGGCATCGTTAAAATAGGCAGGAACGGTAATTACGGCTTCGGTAACTTCTTGTCCGAGATAATCTTCGGCAGTTTTTTTCATTTTCTGAAGAGTCATTGCCGAAATTTCCTGAGGCGAATACATACGATCGTCTATTTTCACACGCGCAGTATCGTTATCGCCTTTTACAACTTTGTATGTAACCCTTTTTACTTCGTTTGTAAGGTTACTGTACGATTCACCCATGAATCGTTTAATCGAATATATGGTTTTTTCGGCATTAGTAATTGCCTGACGTTTTGCAGGATCGCCAACTTTACGCTCGCCATTTTCGATAAATGCTACAATCGAAGGAGTTGTTCTTTTTCCTTCGCTGTTAGGTATTACAACAGGTTCGTTGCCTTCCATTACCGAAACGCAAGAGTTGGTTGTTCCTAAGTCAATTCCTATAATCTTTCCCATAATATTATTAAATTTTAATGATTTTTCATGATTACATTATGGGGTTTATCAATCATTATGCCACCAAAAAACATTGAATAGTTTATGAAATATTGACACTTTTTTTCTTTGTTTTTATAAAACGCTGTCAGTATTCTTTATAAAAACTGACAATTAGGCTGAAAATAAAAAAGCAACATATTGTTGTGCTGCCTTTTTAAAATTTGTAGTAGTTGTAGGTTCTATTTATAAAACTTCACATAATTGTTCATCAACTCTTTTCGCACAATTTTACCGCTGGGTTTAATCTGATCTTCGGTCCATCCTCCTTTCGGATCTGCATTTTCGACCAATGCTGCCGACGATTCGTTTTTATCGGCAACCGACCAGTTACAATGGCTAATGTTATGTGCATTCATCCAGTTGTACCACTCTTGTGTTTCGTTTTCAAAAACCGGCCCATCGCCGTTTGCCTCGGTTGTACCATATTCGGTAACAAACAAACATAATCCCTTTGAGATTGCTTCGTCGCCAATTTCACGAAGTTCTTTGCCATGAGTTCCGGCATAAAAATGCAAAGTATATGCAATATTTTGTGCGTCAACAGGATCGTTTGCAGCTTCGTTTACTAATTGCGACCAACGGGGTGTTCCGCATACAATAATATTATCGGGGTCGTATTTTCTGATTTCGGCAATTACAGCCTCTGAATATGGTTTTATATCTTCGGACCACGATACATTTAACGGTTCGTTATATATTTCGTAAATAACATTAGGCCGGTTACCATATTTTTTTGCGATTTGTCCAAAAAAAGTCATTGCTTCACTCTCGAACAATTCGGCCCGGTGCGAATGAAAATCAACAATTACATACAACCCCAAATCAATTGCTGCTTCAATAATTGTTTCGGCTTTGGCCATTTCGGCAGCAGGATTGTTAACATACCCACTGTGTTCAGCTGCTATTGCTGCCCGTACTATTGAGCATTTCCAATCGTCGCGCAACCATTTTACACATTCGTAATTGTAATATTTATCGATCCACTGACTCCAAAAAAACGACATTCCTGCAAGCTGCACAATTTCACCGTTTTCGCTAACAATGCGTGTTCCGTCTATTTTTAATTGGCCATTTTTTTCAACCGGGGTCTTTTCTTTATTATCACACGACACAAAAACAGACACAAGCACCATCAAGAAAAAATAATTCAACAATCTCATTTTTAGATATTTTTAGTTTAACTTCTCGTTATTATGGATATAAAAAGGAAATATTGATCAGAATAGCATACAAAAATACTTTATTATATATATATGTATAATAAGCATTATTATTGCCTATAATTTCAAAACACCCTTTAAATAAAATTACTCCAATCCAAACTCAGGTTATAAATCCCGAACATTTACTGATGCTTAAAAATACGTATTTTTGATAATATTCAAAACCAAACTATTCACTTAGGATTATATGTGTTACTAAATTGAATTTTATGATACATCAAAGTTCAGGTTTTTGCAAATATGTAATCAAAAAGAGAGCGTGTGTTGAATGTCTTTTTGGGAGAAAAAGCTCAAAATTTAAACCAGTGTAGTACAAATGTTCACATAATACGTCATAAATACATAAAAAAATATGTATGTTTGCATATTGCAAGGTAAAAACAAGGGCTTTTACTTACAAAATGCTATTCTTTGTTTTCGGGCAAAAAAAATATTAATCAATAAATTTCAATATAATGTCGACAAAACATCAACTGGATGAAACCGATTTAAAAATTCTTGAAATCATTACACGTAATGCACGTATGCCATTCAAGGATGTAGCAGGAGAATGCGGAATATCCCGGGCAGCTGTACACCAACGGGTAAACCGCATGATTGAAATGGAAGTAATTATTGGCTCAGGCTATCATATCGACCCCAAGAAAGTTGATTTTCATACATGTACATACATAGGAATTTTTCTTGAAAAAGGAGGTATATACGAAGATGCCGCAAAAATGCTCGAAGAAATTCCCGAAGTTGTTGAGTGTCATTATACTACCGGACAATATGCTATATTTGCTAAAGTATTTGCCCGAACCAATGAGCATTTAAAGCAAATATTAAGCGAAAAAATTCAGAAAATTCCGGGAGTTTCGAGTACCGAAACCTTTATTTCGCTCGAAGAAACATTTAAACGCGAAGTGCCTATTATTTAACTTCGTTGTTTAAGCGCTTCGTATAAAACAATTCCGGTAGCAACCGATACATTTAACGATTCAATTTTACCACAAACCGGTATTTTTATCATGTGGTCACACTTTTTGAGTATATCGTCAGATATGCCCGATTCTTCGGATCCCATAACAACAACACAAGGCGATGTATAATCGGGGGTGGTGTATAAATCAGCAGCTTTTTCGGTAGCAGCAATAATTTTCATACCATTGCTCTGAAGATTTTCGATTGTTTTTGCAGTGTTTTTAACTTTACATACAGGCAATAAATGCAAAGCACCTGCCGAAGTTTTTACTGCATCGGCGTTAATTTGTGCAGCTCCTTTTTCGGGAACAATAATTGCCTGAACACCTGCACATTCAGCAGTACGCACTATTGCGCCAAAATTTCGCACATCGGTTATATGGTCGAGAAATAAAAACAAAGGACTTTTTCCTTGCTCGTATGTTCGTGCAATAATTTCGTCAATATCATAAAACGGAATTGGCGAAATAAAAGCTATTACTCCCTGGTGATTTTTGCGTGTAATACGGTTAAGTTTTTGCACAGGCACCAACTGATGAGGAATATCGTATTGCTTAATAAGCTCGCTTAACTCTTTAATTACTTCGCCTTGCAGCCCTTTCTGAATCAACATTTTGTCGATAGTTTTGTCGGAACGAATTGCTTCAATGGCAGCACGTATTCCAAAAATATAATTGTTGTTTCCCATAATTCAAAGTTACCAAGTTTTTTTGTTTATCCACTCTTCGAACTCTTCACAGCTCAATTCCCACTCGTACATTGTTTGTTCAAGTTTGTGTTTTGCTTTTTGATAATCGGTAAAAAGCTCCTCATCAGCATTTTGAGGATTAGCAAGTTGCTGATCCATTTTTGCAATTGCATTTTCAATTTTTTCGATTTCGGACTCAAGATACGCAACTTGTTTTTCGGTTCGTTTTATTTGTTTGTTGATTTCTTTTTGCTCTTCGAACGAAATTTCGTTATCTGAACTTTTTGGTTTCGATTGTGCAATGTGAATATCGTTAACTGTTTGTTTTTGTTCGAGCTCTTTTAATGATTCGATTTTTTTCTTCTCAATAAACTCGTAGATACCACCTAAATGCTGAATAATTTTTTGGTTCTTAAATTCGTACACACAATTTACCAGCCCATCAAGAAACCCTCTGTCGTGCGAAACCAGCAGAATTGTGCCTGTAAACTCATTCAACGCTTGTTTTAATATTTCTTTCGACCGCATATCGAGGTGGTTTGTCGGCTCATCCATTACCAAAAAATTAACAGGTTCGAGCATCAGTTTTATCATAGCCAATCGAGTACGTTCGCCTCCCGATAGTACTTTAACTTTTTTATCGGCCTCGTCGCCCGAAAACATAAACGCTCCAAGTATATCACGAATTTTTGTACGCACATCGCCAACAGCTACTTTATCAACTGTTTCGAAAACTGTGAGTTCGGGATCGAGCAAATCGGCCTGGTTTTGAGCAAAATATCCAATTTTTACCTTATGCCCTGTACGCATTAACCCGGTATGCTCAAGCTCACCCATAATAATTCGGGCCAATGTTGTTTTGCCTTCACCGTTTTTCCCGACGAATGCAATTTTTTCACCTTTCTCGATGTATAAATCAATATCGGTTAATACCTGAAGCTCTCCGTATGATTTGCTCAAATTTTTAGCTTCGACAACAATTTTTCCGGAGTGAGGTGCCGGCGGAAACCGCAAATTTAAAGCTCTGTTATCTTCTTCGTCAATTTCAATAATATCGAGCTTTTCGAGCTGCTTTATCCGCGATTGTACCTGTACTGCTTTGGTTGCCTGGTACCGAAAACGATTAATAAACTGCTCGGTATCCTGTATCATTTTTTGCTGATTGCGGTAGGCAGCCAATTGCTGTTCGCGACGTTCGGCACGCAACTCAACATATTTTGAGTAGTTGGCTTTGTAATCGTAAATTTTGCCTAACGATATTTCAATTGTGCGTGTGGTTACATTATCAAGAAAAGCCCGGTCGTGCGAAACCAATACAATTGCCCCGTTGTAGTTTTTCAGAAAATCTTCGAGCCATTGAATCGATTCAATATCAAGGTGGTTTGTCGGCTCATCAAGTAAAAAAACGTCGGGTTTACGCAAAAGGAGTTTTGCTAGTTCAATGCGCATACGCCATCCACCACTAAACTCTTTTGTATGCCGTGTAAAATCGGTTCGTTTAAACCCAAGCCCCAACAAAGTTTGTTCAATATTTGCATGATAGTTATGTCCTCCCATCATATTAAAATGGTCGGTAAGATCGGTAATTTTCTGAATTAACTGATGATAACTATCCGACTCATAATCGGTTCGGGTTGCAAGCTGATGATTGTATTTGTCAATTTTACCCTGCATATGCAGCAATTGGTCAAAAGCCGTTTTTGCCTCATCAAACACAGTCCGAGTATCATCCAAAATCATTGTTTGCGGTAAATAGCCAATTACAGTATCCTTTGGAATAATTACATTCCCTTCGGAAGGCAATTGCAAACCAGACATCATTTTCAGCAAGGTTGATTTTCCTGCACCGTTTTTTCCGGTTAAGCCAATCCGGTCGCGCGGATTAACAATAAACGAAATATCCTTAAAAAGTTCAAAACCTCCAAAATGGAGTTTTACTTGTTCAACCGATACCATGTACTCTGTTTTTTTGTGTTGCAAAGATAAAACAATTGTGAAACGGTGCTATACTCATTTAAAAATCAATCAACATTGCTTGAAATAACTAATCAGAAAATCGCTTAAAGCAACACTATACTTAAGTTTACTTTATATACACGTGTTTTTTTCAGTATAAACCATACAATTTTATATTTTTGTGATTCGGTTTAAATCAGTGAATTTGAAAACACAGAGAATCAAAAATATTTTGGCCCTTATACTTTTTGTATTAGCCCTTAGCGGATGTTACAAAGAAAGCTCATTGATTCCCTTAAACAGTCAAAATATTTTTTACATCGACATGCCCGATACTACTATGAAGCATGTTCTCGAATCGCGAGACGAACGTTTTTATCTTTTACCAACCCCTCAATTATATTTTGACCAAAACGCATACAAAGTAGACCATATAAAAACCCGCGGAGCCAGTGCACTTAAGTTTCAACGAAAAAGCTACTCGGTTAATCTCGACGATTATATTGCATTAGAAAATGCTCCCGGTCAAACTCGCTTATTCGAAAAATTTAAACTCATATCGATGGTTTTCGATTATACGTACATCGAAAACCGGCTTTCGCACATACTGCTGAGTAAAATAGACCTGTGGCCATTACACTCATTTTATACCGAAGTAGTTTTTAATCGCAAGCACCATCAGGGACTTTATCTTTTTGTTGAAGATCCCGAAGAATATGCAATTTATCAGAAAGATGCCGAAGTTATTATGCGCCGATATTACGAAAATGTAATCAGCGATATTGAATTACACTCTTCAATTGACCAAAATTTAGAAAATGACTACATCAAGGACTTTACTCAAATTTACACTATAATAACTCAATATCAGGGAGAGCAATTGTATAATAAACTTGCCCACAAACTAAACATTACTAATTACATGCGCAAAATGGCTCTCGACTATATTATTAAAAACGGCGACTATACCGACGAGATTTATTTTTACGGAAGTACAAAAAATGATACAATATACTATGAGATAATCCCATGGGATTACGACGATATTTTTGCAGAACAAGCGCACGAAATCGGAAGGGCTATTTTTGTAGGAAAAAAATTTGGCGAAAGACAATACAACAACAAAGAAGAACTTGAAGAAGCAATTAACGGAAGATTAGTTTTTTCAATCGAAGACGATATTGATTATATTATTACAAACGATGATTATTTGTATTCGAAATATTTAAATGAACTGCAATATGTGCTCTCTGTAATTGACGAGCACACAATTAAATCAGCTTTTTCGCAGGTTAAATCAGAACTTGACGAGTTTTACAAAAATGACGAAATCATTGCTCAATCGGTATACGACGAACAAGAGACAAACAATAGTTTATACGAAAGCAATTTTGAACAAAAACAATCGTATTTAATTAATCGGGTAAATAACATCGCTATAAAACTGAACCAACAAATTAGCGAATTCAAAAACGAATATTAAAAAATGATAATCAATAAGATTTTTAACATACTCTTATCACAAAAAATAAAACAAATACTTTTACCAATCACGGTAAGCATTTGTATAACAAGCTGTAACGAACCAATACCCGGTTCGGGCGATATATTATTATCGAAAATTGCAGACAAAACAAACTATGAAGTACCAATGCTTATTGAAAAAAATACTGATAAAAGTGTAATTCTCAACGATGAACCCATTGAGTTTAAAGACGGACTTTACGAATTAAGTACAGCCGGATTTTACACAATGATAATTGGGAAAAACGATCCTATAAATTTTGTGATGCTTGATCCCGAACGAGGCGAAACCGAATGGGGACTAAACCGATGGATACCTGCACAAACCAATGATATTGAAAACTTTAACAGCTCTATTGATTTTATCTACCCAAAAAACATTGTCGAAGGAATTGATATACCAGTAGTATTGAAAGCCGGAAATTTTAACATACAAAACCCGAATTATGTCACATGCTATACAAGCAACAACAAATTCAGAATAAAAAAGGGATTTGGAAGCACACTTGCACGGCCAAACAATAAAAACACAATTGAAATTACAATAACCGACAAAAATTACGACTTGCCTGTTAAACCTATAAAAACCGAAGCTCACATACTGAGCGGCACAATTAATACACATACCGAGTTTGCCGAAAACAGTTTAGTACGAGTTCAATCAGATCTTATTATCTCCTCCGGAGCATCGCTTACATTTGCTGCCGGAACAGTTGTTCTTATAAACCAGGGAGTAAACATTACAAGCAATGGCTCCCTGAATTTTAACGGCAATAATAACAATCCTATATTGGTAACATGCTCAGAAAACAACAAACTGTTTGGTGGTTTTATTTGCGAAACCGAAAATTCAAGCATTGAAGCAAATCACACTTTTTTTACCCGCTTTGCTTACCATTCGAGTGAAGAATATCAATACGGACATGCAAACCATCAGGCACTTTTTAAAATAAAAAAAACACAGGCAACATTTGATAATTGCTACTTTACCGATACCCCGGGACAGGTTTTTTACCCACAGGAAAGCACCGTTGAAATAAACAATTGTTTAATACAACGAGCAAAAACATCGGGTCAATTAAACTGGAGTACAATTACAATCACCGACAGTTATTTTTCGGATTTTCCGGAAAACAGCGATGAGTATAAAAACGACGACAACGATGCACTGTATATTAATGCCTGTGATGCACATATCAGCAATTCGATATTTATGCATGCCAAAGACGACGGAATTGATTCGGGCGGAAACGATGGCGGCAATGTAACCATTAATGGCTGTGCTATTGAGGCTTGCTTTCACGAAGGCATAGCACTGTCGAGTAAAAATCCGGCAATAAAAAATCATCACATTACAAACTGCATTGTATCAAATTGCCAGCAAGGCATTGAGCTGGGATTTAGCTCTCAAAATCATGAAGTAACTATTGAAAACTGTACTATAAAGAACAATTACATAGGAGTGCGTTACGGCGATAACTACACGTGGAGCATGGTTGAAGGAAAAATTACCGTGAAATCATCTGTAGTTGACAACAACACAAAAAATACCTGGAACATGATACGTCAAAACTGGGATTCGAAACCACTCAAACTAATTATTGAACAATAAACTATTTAGATAATGGCTTTAATTAAATACTGTCTTTTATTCATTACACTTACTTTAATTACAAATACACTTTGGGCAAACAACTCCAAAGTTGTACGTGATTTGCGCTCGCGTACAGCAATAAAAGTAGAAAAAGAGTTTATTAAAAACCTTGAACTGTTTGGTGAAATTGAGTTGGGTATGGAAAAGAATATGTCAAAACTCGGGAAAATTCATGGTGAAACAGGCCTCTCGTACCAACCGTTTAAAGAACTCGAAATTGAAGGAAAATACAGGTTCACAAAAAACCGGAAAAATTACTCCGAAGAGTTCAAATACACACACACCTTTGCTGCTGCCGTTGAAGGACGCATTAAAATTGACTTGTTTAAATTATATGCCCGACTGCAATATCAAAATATTGACGACGATGCACTCGATCCGCAATCGGATAAAGACCTGCGAAACATACTTAAACCCCGTATTAAAATCCGGTACGATATATGGGGAACAAAGTTTTCGCCTTATATCCTGTCCGAAATGTATTTTATTCCTTCGCAAGGCACCCTTTTCTCCTCGAAAATTAAAAACATTGTCGGGCTCGAATATAAAATCAACAAAAAAAGTGAATTGAAACTTTTTTATCGTAACGATCACGAATTATCGAGCTACTTCCCGTACACATACAATACTTTAGGAGTTTCGATTACATTATCGTATTAAAAACGTACAAAAATCAAAAACAATTGTTTTGAAACCGAACTTAACCACATATAAAACAAAGCAAACACTTTACCTATTGCTTTTTGCAATATTGATAAATGGTTGCTACAAAGAAATAAACTATTTTCCCGAATATAAAAATCCGCAATCGATTCTGTTTATCGACGAAAAACCGGTAATAGCAAGCAAGGACTCAAGCTTTATGCTGGCAACAATCGAAAGCTTTGGAAATAAAACTCTCGGAATCAGTTTTGACGAACAAAGCAAGATCTACATAAATGGCGAAGAAATAAACAACAACACCGATTTTAATTTTGGAACGATTGACAAAAACAGCAAATACACCATTCGTCAATATATACCCTACAGCATTGATCAAACATATACATTGCAATTTACTACTCTGCCACTAATACACATTGAATACAACTACGACAAAGTACCCGATGAACCCAAGGCTCCGGCTAAAATTACACTTATTGACCCACAACATAAAGGAGCAATAATTGAAAATTGCGGAATTGAAACCCGGGGACGCCATACCTTAAAAATGCCAAAAAAATCGTACGGAATTGAAATTCGACAAAACTTTGATATTAACGAAAACAAAAACATTACATGGTTGGGAATGTACACCGACGATGATTGGATACTTGATGCAGCTTATCCCGACAGCTGTCGTATGCGCAACAAAGTTTTGTACACACTGTGGGGCGATTTTCAGCGAAATGCACATGAGCGGGGCTACAACTCAATGCATTCTGAAATTCATTCTCGCTTTGCCGAAATGTTTATTAATGAACAATATGTGGGCTTATATTGCCTGTCGGAGCGAATTGAAGCAAAAATGCTGGGAATAAAAAAAGAACAAACCGGCAAACAAGGGTATTTATACAAAGCCGAAGACTGGACAGACGCTACCCTAATGACCGGAGTTGCGGATACCATGGATATTCAAGACAAATGGGAAGGCTGGGAACAAAAATATCCAAACAGCGACGAGGGCTTAATCTGGAAACCTCTTTACAATTTTATCGATTTTGTTGCCCAGTCGAACAAAGATGTGTTTGTGCAAGATGTTGCATCCCAGATTTATATCGACCAGGCAGTTGACTATTTGATTTTTATAAATTTCATCTTTTCGTGGGATAACCTGGGCAACAATATTGTTCTTGCAAAATATTCCGAAAACGATCCTTTTTACATCATTCCCTGGGACTTAAACGCATCGATGGGGCGCAACTGGAAAGGATTTGAAGAAAATGCTACAACATACATACAGGCAAATTTATTCGAAAGGCTTTCGTTTACAAATGCACACAACTACCGTGGGCTTACAAAAAAACGATATTCCGAATTGCGCGAAGATGCTTTGCAATTTGACTGGATTGAAAAGAGTTTCAGAAACAATGCCGAATTGCTAAAAACATCGGGGGCACTTGATCGTGAAAACTTACGTTGGCCCGAATCGCCGGTATATATCGATAAGGAAATTGATTATATATTAAATTGGGCACAACAGCGACTCAATTATCTTGATGAATTTTACACAAATTATTGAATATCGGTTTTATTCTGATTAAAAACATACGAAATAATATTGGCACCCATCTGAAGAGCTTTTTGGCGTATGTGCTCTGGGTCTTTATGCACAGCATACGATTCCCATCCATCGCCTAAATCCGATTCGTATGAATAAAAAACAACCAACCTGTCGTCGTAAAACAATCCAAAGCCCTGAGGTGGTTTTCCGTCGTGCTCATGAATTTTTGGTAAGCCATTATCAAATGAGTAATGTTGATTATAAATTGGATGATCGAACGAAAGTTCGACAAAATCCTGATCGGGAAAGACTTTACGCATTTCGCGCCTTACATAAGGATCCAATCCATAATTATCATCAATGTGTAAAAAACCGCCACTCATTAAATAAGCCTGAAGAATTTCGACCTCATAATCAGAAAAATACACATTCCCATGCCCTGTCATATGTACCAGGGGATAATTAAAAATCTCGAAACTACCGGGTTCAACAGTAGCCGGCACCGGATGAATATTTGTTTCGAGGTTTTGATTTGCAAACTCAATTAAATTTGGTAACGATGTAGGATTACTGTACCAATCGCCTCCTCCATTGTATTTTAATAAAGCAATACGAACGGTGGTATTGTTTTGAGAAAATCCACTAAAACAAAAAATCAGGAAGAATATAAATGTGAGTTGTTTCATCTGTTTATTATTCTATTTTTAAAGGCCAGATGGAATACCCATAGCGAATAATCATTATTGTTGGCGCTTACCAAGCATGGGCATTTCATCATACAATATCGTTGGCAATATTTACAATATGCACTGCGGCAACACCTGCTGTTTCGGTTCTCAATCGGCTATTTCCGAGCGATATTTCGTGAAACTGATTTTTTAAAGCATACTCAATTTCGCAATCCGAAAAATCGCCTTCGGGGCCAACCATAATCAACATCTTAGTGCCGGGCTTTGTTTGTAACATCAAATGCTTTTTTTCCTCCGATTTACAATGTGCAATAAAGCGGTTTTGGATATCAGCATTTTTAACAAACGCATCAAAATTAGTTAAATTATTCAACTTAGGCCGATATGCTTTCAGCGATTGTTTCATTGCTGAAATAATTACTTTTTCGAGCCGATCGGGTTTTAGCTGCTTGCGTTCGGAGTTTTCGCATAATAAAGGTGTAATTTCGTCGACTCCAAATTCGGTTGCTTTTTCGAGAAACCACTCAAATCTGTCGGTATTTTTTGTAGGAGCAATAGCAACATGCAAATAAAAATCGCGTTTTCCAAAATTGCTTTCGTGTTGAGTTATTTGCACAGCACATTTTTTAGGATTTGCATCAATAATTTGCGCAATAAACCGGCCTCCCTTTCCATCAACCAAAAGAATTGAATCGTGCATTTTATGCCGCAATACCCTAATGCAATGCTTCGATTCCGATTCGGATAAGATATATTGATTCCCTTGAATATCGGGAGTATAAAAAATATTCATTCAATGCTATTATTTATAAATTTTAGGATACAAATGTAAAAATAATATCCCTTTTCCGGCTTCAAGTTCTTCCCACGAATCGATTGTAAAATCGAGCACAACAGTTGATGACGTTGGCATATGTCCATCGTAGTCGGCACTTAATTTTTGAGCCACATAATGCATAAACGGATTATGGCCTACAACAAACAATGTTTCGATATGTACATCGGTTTTACGAATACGATTTAAAAAATTTGTTGTCGTCATTTCAAAGTATAATTCTTTGATTTGGGTAATTTTATCGAGAGAAAAATCGAGTCCTCCGGCTAAAATGCGAGCAGTAGCAAGAGCACGTTGTGCCGGCGACGAAAGAATTGTATCGGGAAAAATTTTCCACTCTTTTAAATCTTCAGTAATTTTTTCGATATCGGATATTCCCCGATGCGTAAGCTCTCGCTCAAAATCCCGCTCATAACCAATATGTTCGGTTTTTGCATGTCGTATCAACACAAGTCGTTTCATAAATACATTGTTTATTTACATTTGCATAAATCAGTATAAAGGTCGTTATTTTTCTACATTTACACCAAAAAAACAGCATGAAACGCATCGGATTATTATCAGACACACATGGATTTATTGACCCAAAGGTTTACGATTTTTTTGCAAACTGTGATGAAATATGGCATGCCGGTGATTTTGGCAATATCGAAACGGCAGAAAAATTAGGACAATTTAAACCTCTGCGCGGAGTATACGGCAACATTGACGGGCAAATAATCCGAAAAGTTTTTAAGAAGCACTGTAAGTTTACACTTGAGGGAGTTAAAGTTTGGATTACACATATAGGCGGATATCCCGGACATTACGACAAAAGCGTAAAACCCGATATTTATACCAATCCTCCTACCCTTTTTATTAGTGGCCATTCGCATATCCTGAAAGTGATTTACGACGAAAAAAATCAGTGTTTACATATGAACCCCGGAGCTGCCGGCAACTATGGCTTTCACCATGTAAAAACTCTTTTACGGTTTATTGTTGATAATGGCCGCATTAAAGATCTGGAGATTCAGGAAATTGAAAGACCCCGAAAAGTGTAAATTGGATGCAAAACCAAAACGGGCAATAACAAAGTATGCTAATGCCCGCTTCAATTAGGGATTGATCTATATATACTGAGGGCTTAATTTACTCCTAATTTTTCGAGTCGTTGTTCAAGCAACTCCATTCGTTTTTCAAAAGCATCGCCCACTGTTGCGAGTGCTAAGGCCTGATCTTCGGTCATTTCGGTTTCAAACTGATTCATTTTTTCGTTCATATTGGCATAACTCAGCGAGAATTCGCCAAAAGCAACAGCCATTTCGCCGGCTACTTTTAAAACTTTCAATTTTTCAACCATCGACATTTCATCAGCATCTTTACCAATTAACTGTGGGTTTTCGATATATACGCGTTCAACGCTTTCGGCAAAGTGATTAATCGATTTTTCAGAGTCACGAATAAATTCAACAATCTCAGGTTGATCTTTTAATTCGTCGGGGATTTCAACTGTAAGGGGTGGAATTGAATATTCATCCGATTTTTTTTGATTATTGCATGCTACAGAAAAAACCAACGATGCAATAAATACTATCCGTAGTAATGTTTTCATAGTAATGTTTTTATTTAGAGATAAAAAATAATGCATTAAAAGGTTAAAACTTAGAAGCAGCAAGGCCAAATGCTCCGAGTATTGCTCCAATTATTAATGAAAGAAGAACAAACAAAACAATAAGAACCAACAAACTCACAACAAAATATGCTGTCTTTTTTTGTTCGCTAACTTTTGTAACAGGCACAAATCCGAGATACAAAATATACAAACCATAAATACCTGCAAGGCTGGCAATTATTGACAATGAAGGTATGATATAGAAAATACCTGCAATAAAAACCGGAGTATACGAATAAGCAACCATTTTTACGGCATCGTCGACACTTACCTTTGTCTGAAAACTGGGAGCCAACTTGCTTATTACAAAACCGGTAAGCCATATTCCAACAACATAACCTATATACATGCTGATTGCCTGGTTCAGTCCCATCTCTACCGACGAAACATGCCCGTAAAATGGCACCTTTATTCCAATAAGAGCATAGCCTATAAATGCAGATAAAGCAGGAATTAAAGCAAGCAACAATACGTAATTTTTTATTATCCCGGCAGCTGTTTCCTGCTCATTCTTTATACTTTCCCACGCTAAAGCTGGTGTTAATAAAACCTCTTTTACCTTTTGAAAAATTTTGTCCATATCGTGTTTCCTTATTTAGTTCTTACAAAAATACATCACACATATATATTTTATTGAGCATGTTCGAAAATGCAGAGAACAAATAAGAAAATGCATCTTTTTACTATGTAAGTGCACATTTAAATTTTAAAACATGTTAAAAATCATAACCCTATCCAACAAAAACAATAATTAAAATATGTACTTTTAAAACATATTTATTCCATATACAAACAGGGAAATGCTAAGCAAAAGCATATATGTACAGAACATGCATGAATTTGCTTAAACTAAAAAACCATTCAATGAAAACTAAACAGGCCACCTCTTACGACTCGGGCTTTAAAACGCTATTTGATATTGCTACCGATGGTATATTTATCGAAGATATTTACGGCAACATAATCAATTGCAACCAGGCCGGCGAAACAATGTTTGGATATAACAAAGGCGAATTAATTGGAGTAAATATTAAAAAGCTTGTAACTCCCGAATTTGCAAAAACACTACCACCAATTATCGAAGAATGCCATATTACAGGAAACGCATATCACGAAAGAGTGAATATGCGAAAAGACGGATCGACTTTTGAAACTGAAATATGTACAAAATTTGCAATGATTGATGGAGAAAAACGCATTATTGCATATATACACGACATTAGTAATCAGAAAAAAATTTATAAAGAGCTGCTCGAAACTAAAAAAGAACTGGAAAAAATAATTACTGTTCGAGATAAATTTTTTACGATACTCTCACACGATTTAAAATCACCCATACACTCAATCCTCGGACTGTCAGAGGTGCTTGAAGATGAGGCTTATCAATTTCCCCAAAAAATTAAACAAATTATTGAGCACATAAAAATATCGGCCAACATGGGCTACGATTTAGTCAATAATTTATTGCAATGGTCGAGACAACAAACGAATCAAATTCAGATCAATAAAGAAAAATTCATATTGGGATCGGTGTGTAAAAAACACATTGATATGCTTCAGAATATTGCTGCTAAAAAACAAATTTCAGTAACAAAAGAATTTCCCAAAAACCTTGTTATCAATACCGATAAAAATATTTTACTCTTTATTATCCGAAACTTAGTAAGCAATGCCGTTAAATTTACAAAAACAAATGGCACAATACACATTCGTGTTGTCTCTCAAAAAAACACTGTTTTGTTTAGTATTAGCGATAATGGCATTGGCATGACAGCCGACCAAATTCAAAAAGTTTTGGATAAATACAATATATACAGCACATGTGGAACCAACATGGAACGAGGCACAGGATTAGGAATTAAAATTTGTTGTGACTTTTTGGAACTCCTGGGCTCACAATTACAAATTGAGAGCACTCCCAATAAAGGCAGCATTTTTTACTTTGAGTTGCCTTGTATTGAAAGCAACTAAATAGGAATACTTTCTTAGTTTTACTTCAATCTTAATCGCCCAATAACGATGCCATTCGTTTTGATATAAACCGGTTGGCAAATTTT
>CAZARW010000042.1:0-23869 GCA_964487645.1 uncultured Prolixibacteraceae bacterium | reverse complement strand
TTGGCGCCAATGCAACCATTGTTTGTGGTGTTACCATTGGCGAATATGCTTTTATTGGTGCCGGTGCGGTGGTTACTAAAGATGTAAACCCGTATGCACTGATGGTTGGCGTCCCGGCTGTGCAAAAAGGCTGGGTGAGCAGGCAGGGCGTTGTTTTAGGCAATGATTTAACTTGTCCTGAAACGGGTGAAAAATATGAAGTGATCGATAAGCAATTGAAAATAAAATAAGAGAATGCATAATTTGTTTATGTTTCTTATAATAAATAACATACAATGAAGAATTTTGGACTAATAGGAGCTGCTGGTTATATAGCCGAAAGGCATATGAGGGCAATAAAGGAAACAGGCAATAATTTAACGGCTTGCCTCGATAATTTTGATGTAATGGGGCGTATCGATTCTTATTTTCCCAATGCTGATTTTTTTGTGGAGCCGGAACGTTTTGACCGGCATTTAGATAAAAAAAGGCGAACAGGAGAAAAAATTGATTTCTTGTCGATTTGTTCACCCAATTATATGCACGATGCGCACATCAGGATGGCGTTGCGTAACCAGGCCGATGCCATTTGTGAAAAACCCTTAGTCCTTAACCCATGGAACGTTGATGCCCTGGAGAAAATTGAGGAAGAGACCGGGAAGAATGTTTACAATGTTTTGCAGTTAAGGTTGCATCCCTCAATCATTGAACTCAAAAAGAAAATAGAAAACGAAGCTCCCGATAAAATTCATGATGTCGATTTAACCTATATCACTTCACGTGGTAAATGGTATTTTATCAGCTGGAAAGGCGATATGTCAAAATCAGGTGGTATTGCGACCAATATTGGAATTCATTTTTTTGATATGTTAACCTGGATTTTTGGCGATGTTGAAAAAAATGTATGTCATTTATACGAGAGCAACAAAGCTGCCGGATTCTTACAATTGAAAAAAGCCCGTGTAAGGTGGTTTTTGAGCCTCGATGATAACGATCTGCCGGCTAACGCTGTTGAAAAGGGTATGCGCACATATCGTTCAATAACCGTTGAAGGGCAAGAAATTGAGTTTAGTGGTGGCTTTACCGATTTGCACACAAAAACGTACCAAAATATTCTCGCCGGGAAAGGTTTTGGACTGAACGATGCCCGTAAAAGCATTCAAATAACACACGACATCAGGGCAATGAAACCCATTGGATTAAAAGGAGATTATCATCCTTTTGCAAAATAATTAATCACGATTAAGAGAAGAGAAACAAAAACTATTTTGCCAACTTATTCAGCTCGTCGTAAGCTGCATTCGATTTTTCTAATAAATCGTCGTAAATTTTATTGAAGAATTGTTTAACCAGCTTAGGATTTTCTTTCCCATCGGGGTTGTTTACCCGTGAGAGCAATTCGTTGTGCAAATCGACTAAGCCGATAATTGTATCGAGTACTTTTTGCTTTTCCTTTTCGTCTTCGAGAGCTACACCAATGTCGAGAGCATCGCTTATTACCTGTTCAATTACAAAACGGATGTCTTTTTTAATGTTTTTACGGCTTGCCATATCCAATAATAATTAAATATTAGTCAAAATATACTGTTTGCTATACAACGTGAAAGATACAAAAAAAGATATTTCAAAAACCCGAAATAGCTGTTTATGTTTACACAACAAAATAAAACCAATAAAAAAAGCCCCGCCAAAGGCAGGGCTTTTCGAATATTTTCATCGTGCAACGCAATTAGCGTTCCATGTGTTTTTTGTATTTGTTCATAAATTTATCAACACGACCGGCTGAGTCAACAAGTTTCATTTTACCAGTATAAAACGGGTGAGATGAACTTGAAATTTCTAATTTGAACAATGGGTATTCAACACCTTCAACTTCAATAGTTTCTTTTGTTGAAACTGCTGACCTTGTTATGGTTACCTCATCGTTTGACATATCTTTGAACGCTACTAAACGATAATTCTTAGGATGTATGCCTTCTTTCATTTCTCTGCGTATTAAATTACTTTAATTAATAATGGGTTGCAAAGATAGATATTCGATGGTTTTTTGCAAAACATTTTTTGCTTATTTTCATTTTTTTCAAATCCCTGCTAACCAACAACTCATAATACTTGCGTTATTCAATGGTTTTGGCTCGTTCAAACGGTTTTTCTCTATCGAATAAATACCGCATCTGATAGTGTGTTTTTGCATGCTCGGCACCGGTTGATTTGTAAAGTGCAATTACTTTGGGGTTAAAATCACCTGCCCACGAGAGTTCAATTTCGGTATAATTTGGCCTTTTGGGCATGATTTTCTTATCGAGGTTCCAGAATATTGCTGATTCGATTCCTGATTTTTGATATTTTTCGACTACCCCCATAATGATGATTCGTGTGCGGGTAAATTTTTTCTTTTTTATAAAATTTCGCAGCTTGATGATGTTCATCAAATTGAGTTTTCCGTTTTTAATATAACGCAATGCCTGATTAAAATCGGGGAGCATAACAAACAATGCAATAGGCTCATCGTTTGCATATGCAAACCACACAAACTCGGGGTCGAGAAGCATTTTTGAATCGTTAATAAAGTTTTTTAGCTCAGCTTTATCAAGGGGTTTATAATGCTCATGCTTACCCCATGCTCCGTCGTAAATTTTTGCAAAATCGTCGACAAAACGATCAATATCTTTCCAATTAAAATGCTTAAATGAGTATTGAGGTTTTTGTGCTACCCACTGAGCAATTTTCCAAAAGCGCTCGGGGAATGTTTTTTTGTAATCAAGATGATAGCAATACTGCTCGTAATAAATTTTAAAACCATAGCTCTGAAAAAGCTCGAAATAATATGGGGGATTATATGACATTCCAAATCCCTGAGGCATAAACCCCATAGCCAACAATCCATGGTTCATATAGTTTTCGCCCATATTAGCCGGCCCGTCCATAGCTTCCATTCCTTGCTTTTCGAGCCATTTTTTAGCACTGTCGAACAATATCGATGCGGCCTCTTTATCGTTTATACATTCAAAAAAACCAATATTACCTGTTGGTTGCTCAAAAACATAAGCCTTATCATAATCGATAAACGCAGCAATGCGTCCTATTGGTTCATTTCCATCGAGTAAAATCCACCGAATAGCTTCCCCATGCGAAAAAAAACTGTTTTTTGACCGATTAAATGTTTCTTCAACCATGCGCATTAAAGGGCAAACAAAATTCTCGTCGTTTTTATAAATAATACGGGGGAGCTTATTAAAAAGTTTCTTTGTTTTTTTCGATTTTACTTCTAAAAGTTTCATATAACTCTGCTTTTAATTTGCCTCACATAAAGTACAATGCATATGTAAAAAACATCACAATATAGTAATTCTTTGGTGGTTTTTGTTCATTGAAAAATTAATTACGCCGTGCAAAAATCGACAACAAGCGCAAAATATTTACGTAAAGCCATACAAGCGAAACCAATAAGCCAAACACTGCATACCACTCCATATATTTAGGAGCACCGGCAGCTGCTCCTTTTTCTATAAAGTCGAAATCGAGCAGCAGGCTAAATGCCGATATTGCCGTAACAATTAAACTAAAAATCAGCCCAAACGAGCCTCCTCCCGATAAATAAGCCACATTGGCCCCAAACATTCCGGCAATCCAGCTCGCAAGGTAAAAAAACATGAGCCCCATAAGAGCCGAAATCATACCCCGTCGGAACTTCCCTGTTACTTTTATAATTTGCTGTCTGTATACAAACAACATACTTAAAAATACCATAAATGTAATTGCTACCGCACGCACTACCATACCCGGATATTGTGCTTCGAACATGGCCGACAATCCGCCTAAAAACAAGCCTTCGAGTATTGCATATATGGGAGTAAAAATTCCCGAACGCCGTGGATTAAATGAAGCAATCATCGCTACAACAAATCCACCGATTCCTCCTACCAATAAATATGAGCGAACAGCATTTATTGCCTGCGCGGGCATTTCGGGGTTAAATGCCGTGAAAAATTTTTGCCACACAATATATGCCGATGCAAAGACCATAAGAACAACTAAAGCGGTTTTGTTAATGGTTCCGTTCATGGTCATTGAACTATTGGCAGAGTATTGCCCTGCACGGCTATATGTTTTTTCGCCAAAAAAAGGATTTGATGTTCGTGTTAAATTCATATCTGTGTTATTTTATTGAACAATGTTTTATCGGCACCAGATGCTACAATTTGTATGCAATCATTCATTTTAAATGAATAATTTTATCCGATTACTTTCTGACTAATTGTAAAAAACCAGCATCTGCAAGTTCAACAACAAGCTCTTTTCCTGTGTTTTGTGCAACCATATTCTCATCAATACTTAATTGGCTTGCAAACTCAACACACTGCCTGTGCAACTGAATGCTACGGCGTGCCACCTGACAAACTGACCGATAAAAAATGTCGGTTAACTTTTCATCTTTGGCTAATGGTGCAATTACCTCAAAAAATGGCTCATACATTTCGTCAATACTTTTTGTATCGGTAAGTGCCAAACGTCCCATCATAAGCAACCCGGCATGTTTTACTGTTATTTTTTTTGCTCTGCACCATTCAAGTGCTTTAACAAAAGCATACGGCGTATACATAAACATATTGCTAACAGCCTGCTCAATAATTTCGGTGTTTTCGGAAGTTTTTACCCAAAAATCCATTTGCTCTTCGTTCACTTTTTCGGGTTCATCAAGCATGGTTGCCAAAATCATTGTTTCGCGCCATTTTTTATTCCAAAGTTTAAGTGCCAACAAATGATTTTTTGAAAACTGAGTTGCAAAATTTTTTAAATCGACTATAGATACACCAAAGCTTCTTTCGTATTTCATTCCTCGCTTTTCGAGACTCTCGGCAGTAATCCCATTTTGCATAGGAGGAATTGATGCAACAATTTGCTTGAATATTTTTTCTATCTCGGGGTTATCCAGTAATATTTCCATAATATTTAAACAATAAATTCGACTAAAATAAATGCAGCAAGCAGCAATACCGAAAAAGCTAAAAACATATTTATCGGCAAATATTCTTGAGGAACAATTCCTGTTTTTTTCTTACAAACAATCATCAAGTATATTTTTTCAAACACATATGCTACAATTGTAGCATACGCTACACCTATAAGCCCAACTGTACGTGCCAAAACAATGCTTAACGACACATTAATTATAACCTCAAACAACGAAGCCCACACAATATGGCGATTCATTTTTTTACCCATCAGTATGGTCTGCGGAAACAATACCCTACTAATAACCAGCAATAAATACACATTAAATATGCTTGCACTGGCTTCAAATTGTTCATTAAAAACAATAGGATAAAACCAGTGCGAAGTAAGCATAAGCACAATACTTACCGGAAAAAGCAATAAAATTAAGCGATATATCTCTGATCGGAATTCGGCCAGAGGCGAAGCTATATTTTTACGTGCCAGTGCCGGCAACATCGACATACTAAGAGAATTGCAGAGCAATAAGGATAAAGGCAACTCACGTGCTCCGTACTGAAAGACTGCAAAATCGTCGGGCGAAAAATGTGAAGTTATAATAAACCCATCGATATAACGTGCCGAAGAGCTTAATAATGTTGATGCAACCAAAGGCGATCCGTATATGGCAAACTGCTTAATCAGTGCAAAATCGAATGAAAATGCTGCATATTTTTTTAACACAAAAAGCAACCATATAAAACGGATAAGCGATACACCTAAAAGCGATAATAGAATTTGACTTAAGCCGTATCCGAGCAATGCAGGCAAACCAACTGCCACAAGCTGTATGGTAAATATTATGATTGCATAAATAACAATATGCCCCGATTTTTTATTGATAAGATATACATATTCAGTCATTAACGAAGGACTATTGATGAGTATATATAAGGCCAGCACTACCGGCATTGGTACATGATTGCCATTAAGCAAAATGTTTGAAAACGGTTTATTAATCAACAAAACCAACACCGAAGCCACAAGCGAAAAGAATAATAAGAGCACAAAAATATTAAAAACAAGCCGGGGGCGTTCAGCCTCGGGTTTTTCGGTCCACATTGGCAGCAAAACTTTCAAAAATCCGGTTACCCAAAAAAGAGTAAAAGCACCTGCTATAAGCATAAACGTTTCGTAATGCCCAATTTCGGTTTGGCTCAATCCCGATTTCGAAAACAATATGCCAATGAGCAACAATACGGCATACCTCACCAATTGAAAAAACTGGAGTGCATTTACATTTGATATTTTGATTCGTTTAAACACAATTTTTTTTATTGCTCACAAATGTAAGAAACTGTTTTGATATTGATAAAATATCGCAGATCAAAGCGTAAAATCATAAACTCAAAAAATGATTAAGCTGAAGCTTTTGAAAAAAACGGATTTTTTCCCCGAAAATTTCGGTAAGATTATTACAGAAGTAAATAAAATACTATATTTGCACCGCAATTACAAATATGTATTGCAACATGGTGGTTGTAGCTCAGTTGGTTAGAGCACTGGATTGTGGTTCCAGGGGTCGTGGGTTCAAATCCCATCATCCACCCTACTTTTTTTAATCCGGATATTAACTACTAAATATCCGGATTTTTTATGCTTAAATTATCCGATAAAATTATCTCAAAGCGCTATCGAGCGTATAAAATGTTTTTTGCAAACTGTTTCCATCTTCGTCGATAAGTGTAATTACATTTCGCCCCGGGTTTGGCAAAAGTGCCATTTGATGAAATTTTTTTGTTTGCCCAACATATTGATTGTTTAAATGCCAATAAATTCGGGCATTATCAAAGCGATGTGCCGCCTCAAATATTACACGTCCGCGTTTACCGTCCATCTCAACCGGCACATATATTTTTGCCAAATTGCGGGGATACAACAACTCGATATTTTGTGTTTGCAAAGCCGATACACATCCTTTCATTAATGGTGGCAATATTTTATAATCGGGATTAAGTTTACGGAAATACCATTCCATAGCCGGAGGAAGAATAAAAGCCGAATCGACAACAATATTTTGCACAGGATAACACGATGAATTTACCCTGAAAAGCCTATCGCTTGATAAGTGAATGAGTTTATGATACGGACAAGCCCGGGTTTTAATTCCATCAACAGGAATAGGGCGTAGCTCAACATGAGGACATCGTGGTGATGCTTTATGTCCGCTTTCGGCACAAATTTTAGCATAAGTAATTTCATCAGCAGGCATTTCGAACCACGATTTTGATGGAAGCAAATCAACAATATCAAATACCACAGGTGCTGCAGCACTTGATCCGGTAAGCCCCGAACGGCCTTCGCCATTGGCATTGCCTGCCCATACTGCAATTACGTATTCCGAAGTTATTGCCACTGCCCAGGCATCGCGAAAACCAAAGCTTGTACCCGTTTTCCATGCAACACGCCGCGCCGAAGTAAAATTCCACCACCCGGTTCTTTGTTCGGGGCGGTTAACTTCTTCCATTGCAGCAAAAGTAAACCACACTGCCGATGCCGAAAATACCGGCTGATAAGTATACCGGCCTGTGCGAGTTTTTTCAGCAATTAATTTGGGTTGATGTATATCCTCGTGGTTATATCCACCGTATTGATTGTACTTGTGCAAAATTCTGGCCATCGACGAATACACACCGGCCAGTTCAAATAGTGAAGTTTCGCCTCCGCCCAAAATAAGCGACAAACCATAATGCTCGGCCGACTGATTAAACGAATGAAATCCGGCTTTACGCAAAAGGTCTAAAAAGCGGGCTTCGCCATAAGTTTGCAACATTTCAACTGCCGGAATATTTAGCGACCGGCTTAATGCCTCGCTTGCCGGTACCGCCCCCGAATAGGTATAATCAAAATTTTGTGGCGAGTATCCGGCATAATTTACCGGCACATCGCGTAAAAGCATATCGGGCAACAAATCGCCACTTTGCAACATAGCAGCATATAAAAAAGGTTTCAGTATACTGCCCGTACTTCGTGGGGCACGAACGATATCAACATGGCCACTGTGCCGGGTATTTAATCCGGGGACATTTCCGGTATACGCCATAATATTTCCGCTCTCAACCTCTACAACAATGGCTGCCAAATTGTAAATATGATTTTTTGCCAAAACAGCACTATGGCTTTTTACTATTCGGTTTACATTTTTTTGCAAGTCGTAATCAATGCTTGTCACTACATTTTGTCCTTCATATTGCCGATAACAATTTTCAACAATATGGTATGCATGCTGTGGCAAAGGTTCAGACGACACCGGCAAAGGTTCAGCAAGCGCCAGCTTATATGTAAGCGAATCGATATGCTGCAATGTAAGCAGTTTTTTTAGCAAGCGATCACGCTTATTTTTCAACAAACCTTCGTTTCGCCCGGGATATATTAAAGCAGGAGAATTGGGCAATACCGCTAATGTTGCAGCTTCGGCCCACGATAAATTGGTAGCTGCCCGCGAAAAATACCTCCATGCAGCAGCATCAACACCAACAACGTTGCCACCAAACGGAGCATTCGAAGCATACATTTGTAAAACCTTCTGTTTTGGTTTTAATAGTGAAAGCTTAACAGCCATACACATTTCAATAATTTTTTGGCCAATGGTTCGTTTTCGATTTTTGCCCGACATGCGCGCTACCTGCATAGTAAGAGTACTGCCTCCGCTCACTATGCGTTTATGCCTGAAATTGGTAATTGCAGCACGTAATAAAGAAACAGGATTAACACCCGGATGATAAAAAAACCATTGATCTTCGAAAGCAATTACGGCTTTTTGGTATTTTACCGAAAACGAATCGGCCGGAGGGAAACGCCATTGACCATCGGCAGCAACTCGGGCACCAAGTAACTTATTATCGGCCGAAAAAACTACTGTCGAAACCGGATCGTCGAACCGTGGAACCGGAATAAGTATAAATATAAAGAGTACGATGGAAACAGCCGAAAGCCATTTCCATCGTTTTTTTATTATTCTTTGTATACAGTTCATGTTATGGTTTTACTACCTCAACCTTACAACCTGCCTGTTTTGCATAGTACAAATAATTATACATTGCCTCGCAGCTTATAGCAGGCATAATGTATTTACCGGCGTAAGCAGCTGTAAACATTGTCGAAAACGATTTGCTCTCATATGCGTCGAGACTAAAATAAGTGTATACTCTGTCGTCGCGTATATCGCGATAATCGTAGCTGTCGGTTTTACCGGCAGTAGCACCAATAGCAAATAAACGTTCGTTCATAATTTCCCATCCTGCAGGTATAAGCTGGCTAAGAGCAATATTATCGACACCCGAGCTTGTTGTGTTTTTAATGCGTATACGCGCCTCAATATCGGTACCCTGCTCAACCTGTAATGGTGATATTTTTTGTTTATCTCGATTATAGTACTCTACAGTCATTTCAATTCCTCTCGAAACGCTTACCGAATCAACCTCTGCTTTTATCCCCTTATTGATAATATTAACAAAGAGAGTTCCCTGTCCGGTATTTTCGATAGAAACCCGGGATGATTTTTGTCCTTCAAAAGACACATCAATTATTTCGATGGCATGATTGCTTTGCTTGCTTTTGTTTTCGGAATTTATGCTTGCTTTATAGTCGAGAATCTGACCTGCATTTGTTTTACCAACAAAGTCAGCAACAGCCACCAGAGCATAAGCAATACTTTGAGTACTAAGCCAGGTATCGGCCGAAAGAGTTTGTGATATTTCTTTTACTTTCATTGCAGCTTCTTCTTCCTCGCCAAGTGCCAGCAGAGTTTGCAGTATTATGCTGCGATCGCGCAAATCAGATCCGTAAGTTTGCTCATAATACTCATCGGGATCGGTATTTCGCATGTCGATTAACTCAAAAGCAGCTTCTTTCATTCCGGCAAGAGCATACGCACCGGCCAGTAACCATTTTGTTTGGTTATTCATTTGCGTAATTCCCCGTAAACGGTTCATTGCTGCTATTTGCGGTTCGCCGGCTAAAGCCAGCAGATACAAGCGATATGCCTGGGTAAACAATTGGTAATGCCTGTGTCCGTTAAATGCATATTGCGAAGCTTCTGAACGTGTATATTGCAACCATGCATCTTTAAGATTTCCGGGCACAAGGTAACCGGCTTTTTCGGCTTCGATCATAAAATATCCGGCATAGCAACTCCCCCATTGGCTTTCGTGGGTTGAGCCCGGCCAGTATCCAAAACCACCACTTGCCAGTTGGTAGCGTGGCAAGTTGCTTATACATGCCTCAACATTGTGGCTTATTTTATCATTTTCGGCCTCACTCAAATCGCTAAGTTTTGAGAGATAAATTTGAGGAAAAGCTGCTGAAGTAATTTGCTCAATACATCCGTGCGGATATCGAATAAGATAACCAAGCCGGCGGCCTAAATCAAGTGGTGGCATCGACGATATTTCGATACTTGCCAAGTTTGTTCCATCAATACCTAACGGTCCAATCAAAGTATCAATTTTTTGACCCGTTTTTAAAAATTTAAAGCTGCTGTTTACTGTTGGCGGATTGGGTTCACGTACCTCAATTTCTACCTCGTAAAAACTACTTTCGGAACCCGATTTTACCTCAACCCGTAATTTTGCAATACCAATACTGCTGCCTGTTTTTATTTTAAATGCAATATCCTTTTCGCCGGGTTCGTCAAAAAATACTTTTTGCCTGTTTTGGTCAACAACCGTAAGTAAATTGTTGGTTTCGACAGATGCGTTTACTTCATTAATTGCTTTATCCATAGCAAATATTGTAAGAGGCACATCAATTTCGTCTCCGGGCGATAACACACGAGGCATTGTTGCCAATACCATCAAGGGTTGTTTTACAGGTACTGTTTTTTCGGCATTTCCGTATTTTATTTTGTCGGCTGCAACAACCATAATACGTACCGATCCAATGTATTGTGGCAAGACAATATCGTGCTGTGCTTTTTTACCAGCCTCAAGCCTGTAAGGGCCTAAAACCTGCACAATGGGCTTAAAACGTTCAGCCGTTTTTTGCGAATCGTCCGATCCGGCATTACCACCTCCTACAGCAAACATGCTTTCGAGACGGCTTCCCAGTGCACCCATCACATAGTTATACATGTCGTAAGTACGGATTCCTAACGCTTCGCGGGCAAAAAAAGCAGACCATGGATTTGGAGTTTTAAAGTTTGTTAAATCGAGTAATCCGTCGTCAACAATTGCCAAAGTATAATCCATAGCTTGCTTGTTTTTTTCACTAACACTTACCGTAAACTGCTTTAAAGGCCGTATTTGTTTCGGTGCATCAATTTGAGGACTAAGACGGGTATTTTCATCCTCAACCATAATAGGAATCACACCATAGAGCCTTATCGGCAAATCGTTTTCGGTTTGCCCGTGCGCTTGTAAAAGAGTAACATGTACAAACACGTTGGGAGCCATTTCGGGCAAAGCTTCGAAAGTAAAATGCGTAAAGTCCGATAAATCGCTTATCCATTGCTGACCAATAATTTCGGATCCGGTTTCGAAAGTAATTAAAGCACGTGCACCGGCATTTGCCGGAAAACTTACGGTAACTTCTTCGCCGGTTTTAAAGTGATCTTTTTCGGCAATAAGAGCCAGTACCTGAGCGCCACCTTTTTGTTGCCCTCTACCCCATGGCCATCCAAAATAGATTACCTGTCCGCATGTATGCCCGTCGGGTGATGTTACCAACAGCAAATGCCTGCCCCAGCGGTTTTCGTTGCTGTCAATTGTAAATGATCCTTCGCCGTTTTCGGTATTGCATGTAGCAGAGTAAACCGGTTTATGATATGTTTTTCCTGAATACGAAGCAAGATTCTCGGAATTGCTGTGATACCACCAACGGTATTCGAGCTCGTACATTTTAACCTCAATTCCCTTAACATTCACCGGTAAGCCATCTTTGTCGACAGTTGCAAGGTGTATGGTATGCTCGCGGTTATTGTCGAGTTTATTCCAGTTTTTATACGACCAATCGATATTGAGCCCTACATAATTTTTATAAGGAGAGAAAGCTTTTGTAAAATGGTTTACGCTAAAATCTCCTCCGGTTTCGAAAACCCGTGTTATAAACGATGCACGTAAAAATCCACTAACTTCTTTGTTTGGGACAAAACTAAAATCGAACGATGCTTTCCCGTCATTGTCAAGATTTTTTTCGAATAATGTCCGATCGGTTGAGCCAAAAACACTGTACGGTGTCGAAAAATCGTAGTCTGAATATTTTTTAAACGAGGGAGCATAAGGAGTAAACGTAACATCAACTTTTGCTTTAAGGTTACGTGCAGGTGTACCGTGTAACCAGGCCGATTGTATATCGACCGGAGTTTTTTTATGTGCCGACAAAATATCATCGTCAAATGTTAAAGCAACTTTTAAGCGGTTGGGTTTTACCGTTTCAACGCGTATTGGTTTCGAAAACTGTGCTGCCCCAAGTTTAACCACAGCACGCCAGTTTCCGGTAGGTGCATCGTGGGCTGTTTTACAAAAAAACGGATAGATGTATTTATTATCGCGTAATTTCACAATACGCTGAACCATTTGCCCTGAGGGGTTGTACAATTCGAACACAAGGGGATGCCCTTTTGGTAAAATATTTTGTTTGTCTTCGAGAATAAACGACGTAAAAATTGTATCGCCCGGACGCCACACATCTCTTTCGCCGTAAATAAACCCTTTAATGTTTTTTTGAACATTACTGCCTGTAACATCAAAATTGCTTGTTGATAATTGTGTTGACTGGTGTATTTTTAAATACCCTACACTTCGGCTTTTTTTAGTAATAATCAAAAAGGGATCTCGCTCGGTTTTAACAGCACACATACCCTCGCTGTTGGTTTTTTCTTTGTATAAAAGTTGATTCTGATAATCGTAAAAACTTACTTCGACATCGGCAAGCGGCTGCGCAGTAGTTAAATCGCTTACATAAACATATACTTTGCCTACAGCATCGGTTTTGGCAATAATGCCATGGTTTGAGCTAAATATATTACGATTAACAAACTTGTTAGGCGAATAATATGCATGATTTTCCGGATTATCGTATTCGCGCCAGTTGTAATAATAATTTGAATATACCCGCTGATAGCTTTTATACGGATTTAATGCTTCCTGCTCAATTGCAATATATTCATCCTGCTCGTTTTCGTCAGAGAAATGCAGCGAATACCTTTTCCTGAAACCAATTTCGACATTATAAATTGCTCCATCTTCAATATCGATGAGTTTTGAAATATCGACTGAAAACGAATTCCAATTGCTCAGGTCGACAACTCCCTGTTTTTCGAGGTTAATTTTTGATCGGTGAATTATCCGTCCAACTCTGTCGATTCGATAAGTGCCTCCAACACTGTTGTCTTGCAAAAACTGATGAATATTGTTTACAAATATTTTTGTAATCCGAATATCAACAGCCTTTAAACTAACTGCTTTGAAAGGAAAAATTAGAGACTTGTTTTGAGGAACAATTACACCGTTGCCAATAAGCTGAACTGCAGGTTTTATTACCCCAAAATTCACAGTATACTCAATATCTTTATCCAGCACATAATTATGAATATTGCTTAACGATGAATGCACTTTGAGTTTAACCTCACCACTAAGCCGTTTATTTGGAAAAACTTTAAGCCGATTACCATTAACTACTGTGCGGCTAAGCGACTCACCATCAAGACTTATCAACCCACGCAAATCGGACGATGAATTCAGTGAATCGGAAAACTGAATTTCGACATACTGATCGGGTGTATTGTTGACTCTTATATCGAGTACCTTAAATTCAGAAATTGACGGAACCGAAATACTTATTTCACGAATATCGGTGTCAACACCAATACTTTTACCCTCGGTAAGTATTCGTAAATTTCCTTTCTGATTTGTACGTTCGATATTGTTAACAGCAAATAAGTGTTCGTGCATTTTGGGATTGTGTTTCCACTCAATATTTAAGTCGGAATTATTGCATTTAATTTTTATTGCTTTTTCAATTTCGGAAGGATCAAACTGATCGGAAGTTTTTACTTTTCCGCTAAGCTGAAATTTTCCGGCATTCGAAACATCGGGTTTTAAGCCCGTATGCGTAAGAGCAAACTGTTTTTCGGGAGTTCGAAAATCAAAAATTAAAGTCGAAAACTCTTCGGGTGTTTGAGTTATTTTTCCCAAAGCAAGTTCGCCGGTATATTTTGTGTTCCAGTCGAGCAGTTTATCGGGTGTAAACTCAATAGCATCAGGGGCAATCCAGTATGCTTTTCCGCTAATTGCCGGCGAAAATTTAAGCACCGAAGAAGAAACTTCGCTTCCTGTTTTATCGGCATCGATATAGTTGTCGGAAAATTTTATTACAATATGTTCCGAACGCGAAACAACTCCCGAAGTAATGCCACTTACATATTCGTAATACGAATCGAGCAATACGGGTTTTTCTTCTTTTGGTGATTTACAAGCTGCAACAAAAACAAGCAGCAATAAAAAAATACGAGTGAGTGTTTTAGTTTTCATAAATGGTATTTATTGGTTTTCAATTTTAATGATTTCAATTATTGCACAGGCCACTGCGTTTTAATAAGTATTTAATTGAGGGCTTACTCCCTCTAAAGTTTCGATACAGATTCATAGGATGATCCGAACCTCCTTTAGCGAGAATTTCGACTCGAAAACGTTGAGCAGTTCCGGTATCAAAAATACCCTTTTCTTCAAAAGCCGAAAAAGCATCGGCATCGAGTACTTCGGCCCATTTATAACCATAATAACCGGCAGCATATCCGCCTCCAAAAATATGCGAAAATGATGTGCTTATGCATGTATTTTTAAGCTCAGGCAACAAATTTATTCTTTTCAATTTTTCTTTTTCGAAACTGCACACCTTGCCGGTAAACTTTTTGGTCAGCGAGTGCCAATCCATATCAAGGTATGCAAAGCTCAACTGACGTACGGTTTGATAACCCGACTGAAAATTCCGAATTTCGGTTAGTTTTTCGATTAAATACTGTGGTATGGGTTCACCGGTTTTATAATGTCTTGCAAAACTTTGCAACCATTGTTTCTGATAGAGCCAGTTTTCCATAATTTGCGATGGCAACTCAACAAAATCGCGAAATACATTTGTGCCCGATATTGAAGGGTACGTTACATTTGAAAATATTCCGTGTAGGGCATGCCCAAATTCGTGCAAAAAGGTATTCACTTCGGAAAAGGTAAGTAAAGTTGGCAGCTGCCCTGTTGGAGGCGAAAAATTGCAACATATTGACACATGTGGCCGCACCATTTTACCACCAATGCACGACTGTTGCCGGTATTCGGTCATCCATGCTCCTCCTTGTTTTTTTTCGCGTGCAAAAAAATCGACATAGAGTATTGCCAAAAAATCGCCATTCCGATCAGTCACTTTATAGGTTTTAACATCGCTATGATAAACATCAACACCAGTAACTTGCTCAATTGTTATCCCATACAATGTATTTGCCAGATCGAATATTGCCTTGCATACATTTGGTAAACTAAAAAACGGTTTTATAGTTTCTTCGTCGAACCCAATTTTTTGAGTTTTCAGTTTTTCGGCATAATATGAATAATCCCAGGGCATAAAATCAAACGTAAATCCCAAGGCTTTTGCATGGTTTTTAACCTGCTCTAAATCGGCCATTGCATAGGGCCACGATTTGCTTAAAAGTTCATCGATAAAACCAAGTACCTCGTCAGGCGATTTAGCCATTCGCTCATCGAGAGTATAGCCGGCAAAATTTTTAAACCCGGCAAGTTTTGCCAGCTTAAGTCTTAAATTACATATCCGTCGTATTATGTACTGGTTGCAATTTTGTCCTTTAATAAAACCTCTCGACATGTATGCCATATACATCTCTTCACGCACACAACGATCATCGGCAAATTTCATCAAGGCCATATACACCGGTTGCTGAAGTGTAAATATCCATCCGCTTTGATTTTTTTTCAGAGCGAATTGGGCTGCTTGCTCAACAAATTCGGCAGGTATACCTTTGAGTTTTTCTTTTTGCGTTATGTGCAATGTGAACTTGTTGTTTTCGGCAAGTACATTATCGTTAAACTTTAGTGTAAGCAACGAAAGCCTCATCTGAATTTGTATAAAACGGATTTTTTTGAGAAAAAACAAATGAGCACCGCTACGAATCATATTCTTACGAGTAATAACAAGCAACCATTTTTGTTCGTTGGTAAGATTCAGGTGTTCACGGTTTATGTATAAAAAATTAATGCGTTTAAACAGCTTTTTATTATGATTGATTTTTCCCATAAATTGGGTAAGCTGTGGTGATATTTTCTGCGAAATTTTTTGAATTAAAGTATCGCTGCTTACCGAATTTAAGTTATACAATATGAGCACGGTCTCTGATAGCTCGTTAATCAGTTTTTCGAGCGGGTCAATTGTGTTATTATAAGTGGGAGTTTGTTTGTTGCGGCTTATGCGCTTAATTTCTTTCCGTGAATTTTTGAGAAAATAACGAAATGCCTCGTAATACTTTTCGGGTGATAGTTTACTAAAAGGTACTGTTTCGAATGGAGTTTTAAACCCCGATATAAGAGGATTCTCAGATGGTTTCATCATCAATAAAAAAACTAAATAGTGCGTATTTAATCAATATACGTTTTACAAAAAACGTTGCCAAAGCAATCCAATTTACTCACAATAAATAAAATAACAAATTACTTTTTTGCTTTTCTTTTTTTCTCAACCGAAAAACCAAATTTTCCGATCTTTTGACCCAGTTTAAAATAATTACCATGGTTGTATACCAACGGATTTGCTCCTGCAAGGTCAAAGGCACCACTTTGTTCGTCCATATACTTATCATCGACCTGAATATTGAGTACTTTTGCAATAAACATATGGTGTGCTCCCAAATCGATAAGCTGTTCAACACGGCACTCGATATTTACAGGCGATTCGACAATAATAGGAGCCTTAACGCACTTTGATTTTCCGGGAGTTAAATTCATTTCTTTCCACTTGTTGAATTTTCGCCCGCTGCGACAACCACACCAATCGGTTTGCCGTGCAAGATTTTCGGTTGTAAGGTTAATAACAAACTCACCACTGTTTTTAATAATATTGTACGAATGCCTTCCCGGCCTAACCGAAATATAGCACATTGGCGGATCGCTGCTAATTGTACCTGTCCATGCAATTGTTATGATATTATACTGGTCGGGAGTTTCGCCACAGCTAACCATAACAGCCGGTAGCGGATAAACCATATTTCCGGGTTTAAAATCGATGCGTGCCATATTTTTTATTTTAAATTTTTAAATTGATACAAAAATGACATATTAGCAACGAAATAACAAACAGCATTGTAAAGTTTTTTGTAAAGATACTGTACTATAAAATAAATGAATTAAGTACATTTGTAAATATCAAAACCGATTAAGCAAATAACAGAATAACATAAAACCATGAGTATTTATAAAGCAAATCAGAACCGATACAAAGAAATTGCGTATAAACGATGTGGACATTCGGGTTTAAAGCTTCCGTTAATATCGTTGGGGCTATGGCATAACTTTGGAGGTGTTGATGTTTTTGAAAATGGCCGAAAAATCATTCGCCACGCATTTGACAAAGGCATTACACATTTCGATTTAGCCAACAATTACGGCCCCCCGGCCGGTTCGGCCGAAGAAAATTTCGGAAAAATACTGACTCAGGATTTAAAACCGTATCGTGACGAAATTCTTGTTTCGACAAAAGCCGGTTACTGGATGTGGGACGGACCTTATGGAGAGTGGGGTTCGAAAAAATATTTAATCAGCAGTATCGATCAAAGCTTACAGCGTATGGGACTCGATTATGTTGATATTTTTTACCACCACAGGCCCGATCCCGATACACCGCTCGAAGAAACCATGGGTGCTCTCGATTTGATTGTTCGACAAGGGAAAGCCTTATATGTTGGTATTTCGAACTATAATGCCGAAGAAACCGAAGAAGCAGTTAAAATTCTGAATAAATTGGGTACGCCTTGTTTAATAAACCAGGTTAAATACTCAATGTTCGAACGTTGGGTCGAAGATTCACTCCTCGAAACTGCCGGAGAATTAGGCATTGGGCTTATTGCCTTTTCGCCTCTCGCTCAAGGTTTATTAACTGATAAATACCTGCAGGGTATTCCAAAAAATTCGCGCGCTTCAAAATCGTGGGGATTTTTACAGGAAAACGAAGTAGAAGAAGCAATTGAGAAAGTTAAAGAACTTAACAGATTAGCCGAAGCTCGCGGACAATCGCTGGCTCAAATGGCCATTGCCTGGCTGCTTAAAGACAACCGTATGACTTCGGTTTTGGTGGGAGCCAGTTCAACCGAGCAGCTCGACGATAACCTAGGTGCTCTTGATTACTTGCTTTTTTCGGATGAAGAAATTGAAGAAATAAATTTGATCCTTAAATAATAAACCAATTCGGGTTTTTAGGGTTTTACTATAAAAAATCAAAAATGAATAAAATGCTGATGAAAAAGTATAAATATTATTTGCTGAGTATAGTTTGCGGCTTTGTACTCTTTACAAGCTGCAATGGAGGTGGTGGAGAAGAAGAAGTAGTGAAAAAATTTCTTGTCGATTTTGAAAAAATTTCACCCGACCAACCTCTTCTTTCATCAAACATAGTTAACTCAATCAATTTGCTGGCATACCAATATCCGGGGATGAATATCGGCCAATTAACAGAGAAAACTACCTACGATGTCGAAATTCATAAAATAAATTACAAAACAGCTTTCGAGGGCGATACCATTATTGCATCGGGTATTATTGCCACACCGGTACAAAAAAAAACCACCGAAAAGTTTCCGATAATGAGCTACCAGCACGGAACCTTATTCGAAAAAACGGCTGCCCCTTCGCTTAACATTTCAACTGAGGTAATGACCTATATTGCAAGCACAGGTATGGTTATTGTAATTCCTGATTTTATTGGTTTTGGTGCATCACAAGCAAATTTTCATCCTTACTTGCATAAAGAGTATACCAACAATGCAGTGCTTGATATGATAAGAGCTGCAAAAGAATTTGTTGAAATTGAAAAACCCTGTAATGTAACAAACGATTTGTTTTTATTTGGATACTCACAAGGAGGTAGTGCAACGGTTGGTGCCTTAAAAGCTATCGAAACCGACACAAAAAACAGCGACATTAGTGTTACTGCAGCTGTTGCAGGTGCCGGAGCATACAACCTTTCACAATTCAGAGAATGGATTTTGAAACAACAACGTTACGAAAAACCTTCGTTTATTTTATACATGGCCGAGTCGCTTAAACGTTATTCGGGCGTTACAAACCAGCTTTCCGAAATTTTTAGTACCGATAATATTTCACAGCTCGATGGCATTGTTGATGGAGTAAATAGCGGAGATGATATCGACAAAATGTTTAACTCGTATCACATAGGATTGCTTTTTACCAACGAGTTTATAAGCGAAGATTTTAATACAAGCGATCAGTTTGCAGCGTTGCGTACTGCTTTTGACCAAAACAGTATTTCGGGCTGGAATACTGCTATTCCTTTACAAATATACCACGGATCGGCCGACAACTGGGTCCCAAGCGAACAATCACTGCGATTGTACCAGGAATTTACCGAAACCGGTACAACAAAAACTCAACTTATACCACTACCCGAAATGGATCACATCAATGCATTTTTCCCAAGCCTTATTGGTGCACTGAATTATTTCGAAAGCAAAAAAAGCAGTAATTAAGATTTAAAATTATGGCAATATAGTTATTCATCTACATGGATAACTCCACGTCCAAAACTTCGATATTGGTCGGGCTCAATATAAACATCGGGCTCGACCAATTTTTTTGTATGCGGTATAAAACTCACATATTTAATTGTAAGCCCACGAGCTATCCATTGCTTTTCGTAATATGTTTTTATTTGCAACTCCTGAGGAATATTGGTATTTGCATATATATTATCAAAGTGGCTCACTATTGTAAAGTTATTGGCTTTAATCATCTCGAGGGTATACCGATACTGAAAATTGCTATCGGTTTTAAGATGCACGACTCCTCCTGGAGTTAAAAACTTGCGGTATAATTCAATAAAACGTGTTGATGTAAGTCTTTTACGGGTTTTTTTCATTTGAGGATCAGGAAAAGTAAGCCATATTTCACTTACTTCGGCCGGAGCAAAAAAACGGTCGGTTAATTCAATGTTTGTTCGTAAAAACCCTACGTTGTTTAAACCGTTTTCGAGAGCAAATTTTGCTCCTTTCCACATACGCGCCCCCTTAATATCAATACCAATATAATTATTGTCGGGGTGCAATTGAGCAAGGCCAACAACATATTCGCCTTTTCCGCATCCCAACTCAAGAATTAAGGGTTTTTTATTGATAAAAAAATCGTCATTCCACTTCCCGAAAATTGAATGATTGTTTGCCGAAAGCTTACTAAACGGAACTTGCAAAACATTGCTGAACGATTCCATATCGGCAAATTTCGATAGCTTATTTTTCCCCACAACGTAAAAATTATCTTGATTCAATAAGTAAACCTATATCTTTATAATTAGCTAAAACAGTATCGCGCATACCATGAGCAATATGTATTTGATATTTTCCGGCAATAGGGAAAAAAATATTACTGCGATAATCAAATTCACACAAATATACTCCGCCTGTTCCTTTACCCATCCACTTTCCGTTAGGATATGCCAGTTCGCACTCAATAGTATCAGAAATTATTGTAGAATCGGGTGCAACAACATCAACAAAGAGCCATAAATTGCTGTATGCATATCCCTCGAGATTACGTGTATTGATTACAATATCGAAGTTTTGTGAGGTATTGTCGATTTCAAACGAAAAATTGGCAACCGAATCTTTATGCCATCCTTTTGATCCTGCACTATAATATTGTTCGTAATATCGGTTTGAATTACACGAACTAAACAAAACAGTAATAAAAATAAAAATATAGAATGCGGTTTTTTGCATGTGCCTTGCTATTTATTTTCAGAATGTATAATTGAGTAACAAATATTATTCTTTTGTATTGTTTTGTCGTTGATTATTTGCTCCACCGGGGCGAGGTTTTTTGTATCTGCGCTGCTTATTGTTTGTGTTTTGTTTACGTTTATCGCCACTTGCATTTTGCGGCCGGTTACCTTGCCTGTTTTTTGATTCGTGACTGTCCGGCTTATCGGTTTTACGGTTATAGGGTTTTTGCTTGCGCCCTTTTCGTTTATTTTTCGAATCGTTTCGGGGCTTATCAAACCGAGTAAGGCTATCTTGACCAACAACATTGTTGTAATCGTGCTCAACAGGTTTATCTTTAATAACCTGAACGCTGTTAATATCAATCAAAGTATCGGGTTTCTGCCCCCGTTTGTTCATTTTAATAATCTGATCAACTCTTTCGACCGGAAGTGGTATTTGTGCCGAGGGTGCGTTGTTATTAAGAGTATACCAGTAAATGCGTTTAAACACATCGCATTTCAGATAAATATATTCGCCCTCGGTTGTTGTAAGGCTTTGTTTTGGAGGAAACTTTCTCTGTTCGTCAATATAACTATCAACTTCGTAGTTTAAGCAACATTTTAATTTACTGCATTGTCCTGCAAGTTTTTGTGGGTTCATCGACACTTCCTGATATCGGGCAGCTACTGTCGATACCGAACTAAAATTCGACATCCAGGCACTACAGCAAAGTTCACGTCCACAGGGGCCAATACCACCAATGCGCCCTGCCTCTTGCCGGGCACCAATTTGTTTCATTTCGATCCGAATTCGAAATGTTTCGGCAAGCACTTTAATAAGTTGCCTAAAATCGACCCGCTCATCGGCTATGTAATAAAATATTGCTTTGGTTCCATCACCTTGATACTCTACATCGCCAATTTTCATGTTCAATTGCAAATCAGCAGCAATTTGCCTCGATTTGATCATAGTTTGATGCTCTTGAGACATGGCCGCTTCCCATTTTTCGACATCAACGGGTTTTACTTTCCGATAAACTTTTCTGATTTCACCGTTATTGAGGGTTACTTTATGGCGTTTCATTTGTTTCAACACCAAATCGCCGGTTAACGAAACCATTCCGATATCGTGCCCCGGATTCCCCTCAACCGCAACTAATTCGCCCACTTCGAGGCTTAATCCATTTACATTCCGATAATAATCTTTTCGTGTATTCTTAAAACGTATTTCAACAAATTCATCGGGGTTTGCAGTGTTTATTATGTCTTTCAGCCAGTCGTACACATCAAGTTTGGCACACGATCCGGCCAATTTATGTGTTGAGCAGCCTCTAAATATTGGATTGCCTGTTGTCATAATGTTGTTGTTTGTGCCTCTTATATCTTTTTATAAAGAGGTATATATTGGTTTAACTATTTCAAAACATGCTTATTAAGTGGTTTTACACCCACAAAACATCAAATTTAATTAACAAAAATAAGGAATAAACTGATTGATAAAAGATAACCTCTGTTTTTTTAAATCAAAGAGTTATCAAAAACAGAAGCATTAGGCTTTAATAAACTTTGAAATTTTTATAACTAAATCAAGCAAAACAACTCTGCTGTATCCGTTGTACGAAATATCGCGATAAGCATTTTCAAGCTCAGTATAAAAAAGCAGAATATTGCGTTCGTTAATAAAGGGACTAAAATTATCCGAAAAAGCTTTTTCATCATCATTTAAAAACACTAATTCGGGAGAGTTTAAATTTTTTACAAAATTTTCGCGAATCATTCGCAAGCAGTATTGCAGAAAAATCTTTTGATTCTCGCGCCCTATAGCAGCAATTTTCTCAACCCATTCAAACATTTTTTCCCAATCGCGCTTATACGTTAAACGCATAAGCGAAGTAAATTGCTCAAAGCAAAATGTTTTCATCTCATCGGGCACGAGCAAATTCAGCGCATGAATAAAATTCCCTTTCGACTGATGTACAATCCCGTCGATATTTTGTCCCTGCGACTGAGGCAAATCCGCAATTGCTTTAGCCATTGACTGCTTATCAATTGAAGGAAACGGTATTATTTGTGTTCGCGAAAGGATGGTTGGCAAAATTTGCTCTTGTGCTTCGGTAATTAAAATGAGTAATGTTTTTGGCGGCGGTTCCTCAATCATTTTAAGCAACTTGTTGGCACACTCAATATTCATGCGCTCGGCCATCCATATAATCATGATTTTATATTCGGCCTCAAAAGTTTTCAGATTAAGGGTGTCAATAATATTTTTACTCTCGTTCACATAAATCATCCCCTGTGCATTGTTGACCTTAATGTGCGAAAACCAATCGTTAATATTAAAATAAGGATTTTGAAGAACACGTTCGCGCCATTGTGCAATAAATTCGTTGCTTACAGGTGCTTTACTGCTATCGGATTTAACTACCGGAAAAACATAGTGAATATCGGGATGAATCAGTTTTTTTGATTTTTTGCACGAGGGGCATTCTCCACACGAATCGGTTTCGGTACGGTTGGGACAATTTATATATTGCGCAAAAGCTATTGCCATTGCGAGTTTGCCAACTCCCTGATCGCCCGAAAAAAGTAAAGCATGGCTTAAACGATTTTGTGAAACCGATTCGATTAGCCTTTTTTTAATGGCATGTTGCCCTATTACATCGTTAAATTGCATACAGTGCAAATATGGAAAAATTTAGCGATTTATTACACAACAGTTCGTACACTAAACTTTTATGTTTTTGATTATCAGCATCAAAATTAATGTAAAATATTTTTGTTGAACCAAGCAATTAAAATATTGAGTATTCAACAAAACGTTTTTCAACGCACAAATCGCTTGTATTTGTTACAGGCACCAAAGCTGATGTCCCAAATAAAAAAATACCTTAAAAACAGCTGAATTAATAATTAAACAATTGAATTAGGCACATTGCAAATACCATGAATATGCTTATCTTAGCGGAAATTA
>CAZARW010000041.1:0-23894 GCA_964487645.1 uncultured Prolixibacteraceae bacterium | reverse complement strand
TGAATTTTCTGTATCAAGTGTTGCGACTGGCTGCTTTTATCGTGATCGACCACGCAAAGGTTGATGTTTTTGATTTCGAAATTGGCAATAAGCGGAAAAATGAGCATAGCCATCAACGGCAACATTACTACCATTTTTGGCAGAAAGCTGTTCCTTACAAACTGCTTGAATTCTTTTTCGAGTAAGTATCGTAACATAATTTAAAAGATTAAAGCCCCTCCTTAATCCTCCCCCAAGGGGAGGACTTTACAGACAGCAAAATTGATATATTGAAAAGATTTAACATAAGTTTGATATCTTTTGTCTAATGTCTTTTGTCTATTTGTTTATTCCAACCTGATTTTAAACCGTTTCAAGCTGGCAATAATAATCACTGAGTCCATAAGGCTTAGTATGGCAATTTCCTTAATTACCGATGTAAAGCCGAGACCTTTGATCATTACATTGCGCATGGCTATAATAAACCATTTGGCCGGTATAATATTGGCAAACCATTGCAAAGCCACGGGCATGCTTTCGAGCGGGAACATCATCCCCGAGAGGTAAACCACCGGCAGCATTAGTCCTGCGCCCGAAATAAGCAAAGCAACTATTTGTTTATCAACAATGGTGGAAATGAAAATCCCCAATGCCAACGACACAAAAATATAAATGAGCGAAATGAGGATGACCAGTGCCAGGCTTCCCACAATGGGCACGCCGAGCATAAAATGCGCAAGCACCAAAATGGTGGCCAGGTTTACCAACGAAATACAAAAATAGGGGATCACTTTCGAAAAGATGATTAACAATGGCCGCATGGGCGAAACCAGCAAAACTTCCATGGTGCCGTGCTCTTTTTCGCGCGTAAGCGAAACCGAGGTCATCAAAGCACAAATCAGAATAATAATCACGCCCATAATGCCGGGAACTGTGTTAAACGAGTTTTTCATTGCCGGGTTATACAGCAGCTTCACTTCGGGCGTAATCAGCATTGTTGGGGCTTCGCCTTTTATCATTTCTTGTTGGTATGAAGCGATTAAGCTTGAAGCATAAGCAGTTAAAATGGATGCTGTATTTGGGTCCGATCCATCGGCAATCAACTGTATTTGTGCTTCGCCGGGCTCCATAAGCCGCTCGCCGAAACGGCTGCTAAAAACCACCACTAAACCATAATCGGAATGCGTAAAGCAGGTTTCAATTTCGTCGTTACTGGTCAGGTAATCGCCCATAATGAAGTATTCGCTGGTGGCCAGTTTGTTTACGATACCCTGCGTAACCACATCGCGCGATGGGTCGAGCACGGCAAAACGGGTATTTTTCACTTCGGTCGAAATGCCGTATCCGAACAAAATCACCATCAAAATGGGCAGAACCAACAGGATGATCATCGTCCAATGGTCGCGCAAAATGTGGTAGAACTCTTTCATTACAAAGGCACTGAATTGCTTCATCTTAATCGTTTTTTCGTGTTGAATTACGCGCCAGTTGCTGAAAAACCTCATCCATGCTGGTGGCGTTGAATTGCTTTTTCAGGTTTTTGGGCGAATCGAGTGCTTCAATGCGGCCATCGACCATAATGGAAACCCGGTTGCAATACTCAGCCTCGTCCATGTAGTGGGTAGTTACAAATACCGTAATGCCACGGTCGGCGGCCTGGTAAATCGTTTCCCAGAAATTACGCCGGGCAGCGGGGTCAACACCTCCGGTTGGTTCATCGAGGAAAACAATTTTGGGCTCGTGAAAAATGGCAACCGAAAAAGCCAATTTTTGTTTCCACCCAAGTGGCAAGGATTTCACCAGCGTGTTTTTCTCTTTATCGAAGCCAAGTCGTTGCAAAAGCTCATTGGTGCGTGGGGCAATTTCTTTGTTGGGTACGCCGTAAATACCGGCATAGAGCCGAATGTTTTCCCACACTTTCAAATCTTCGTAAAGAGCGAACTTTTGGCTCATGTAGCCGATGTTCTTTTTAATTTGTTCGGCTTGCGTGTTAATATCGAAACCGGCCACAAAACCTTTGCCCGATGTAGGTTTGCTTAAGCCCGTGAGCATGCGCATTGCGGTAGTTTTTCCGGCTCCGTTGGCACCCAAAAAACCAAATATTTCGCCCTTTTTTACCTCGAACGAAATGTGATCGACCGCTGTAAATGCACCAAATTTTTTGGTTAGATCAATAGCTTCAATGATATTCATACCCGTTCCTCCCTCGTTGTCAAAGCCATAAAAATATCTTCAATGCTTGGTTCTATTCTTTCAATTTGAACCTTTTGATGCCCTAGGCAAGTCAAATAATTAACGACTTCGTTATAATTATCCTGTTCACTTTTAAAAGTTACATGGTGACAATCGCCAAAGGCAAAACAAGTTTCAACGCCATCATTACGTCTTAAATCGGATAATAACTTCGACATGTTTTCGCTTTTTACTGCCCACAATTTGGTTTGAAATTGATCGACAATATTTTTTGGGGTGTCGATTTTCAAAAACTGTCCATGTTGAATTAAAGCAATGCGGTCGCAAAGACTGGCTTCGTCCATATAAGGAGTTGAAACCAAAATGGTGATGCCCTGCTGTTTGAGCCGTTTGAGCATTTCCCAAAACTCTTTACGCGAAACCGGATCGACCCCTGTTGTGGGTTCGTCGAGAAAAAGCACCACCGGCTTGTGAATAAGCGCACAGCACAAAGCCAATTTCTGTTTCATGCCCCCCGAAAGCTTTCCTGCCCTTCGGCTCTTGAAAGGCTCCAACTGTTTGTATATGTCTTCAATTAGATGATAATTTTCGTGAATCGACGTTTTAAAAACCCGTGCAAAAACATTCAGGTTTTCCTCAACGGTCAGGTCCTGATAAAGCGAAAACCGCCCGGGCATGTAACCCACTTCATGCCTGATTGCTTTAAAATCTTTTACCACATCGTGCCCATTAACGGTAGCGCTGCCCGAATCGGGCAATAGCAAGGTGGTAAGAATACGGAACAAGGTAGTTTTTCCCGCACCATCGGGACCAATGATACCAAAAATCTCGCTTCGCTCAACTTCAAAAGAAACACCTACCCCTAAATCCCCTAAAGGGGACTTTTTCCTGAGTAACAATTTGTTTCTATCTTCATTATTCGTTTCAGAACTTGTCTTTTCATTATAAAACCTACCTCCAAGTCCGAGGAATTGGCCTCCCTTGTCTTTCATGTAATTCTTTGAAAGATTTCGCACACAAATGGCTTGACCAAAGCCTGTATTGTTATTATCGTTCATGTAACTCAAGTTCAATGTATTAATCAACAAATCTGGCAGTTCCTCGCCCCCTCTTTAGGGGGCTGGGGGGTTATTTATCTTTTCACTTGCCCATACATACCAATTTTCAAATACCCATCGTTTTTCACAGCAATTTTTACGGCATAAACCAAATTGGCACGTTCGTTTTTGGTTTGTATGGTTTTTGGCGTGAACTCGGCTTTGCCCGATATCCAACGTATTGTGCCCGAATACTCGCGGGTTTCGTCACCAAAATCGGCAAAAACTTTTACTGCTTGTCCAATTTTTAGTTGGGTCAACTGATCGGAAGTGATGTAAGCACGAAGCACCATGTTTTGCAAATCGGCCACTTTAAAAAGCGCTTTGCCCGGCATGGCCAACTCGCCCACTTCGGCATACTTGGCAAGTAAAGTGCCATTGATCGGACTGGTAATGCGACATTTTTTTAGTTGGTCGGTGAGCTGTGCAACCTGAATTTCCATTGATGCCAAATCACCGCTTATGCCCTCGTTTGAACTTTCGAGTGTTGATTTTTGAGCCAGCAGTTGTTTTTCGAGTACGGCAATTTGCGCATTGATATCGTCGAGGGTTTTTTGGTTTGCAGCATTTGCATTTACCAGATTTTCGATACGTTGTTTTTCTGTTTTGGCTGAAGTAATTTGCTGTTCGATGGCGGCAATTTGTTTGCTGACTTCAGGTCTGCGAGCTTTAAGTGCGCTCATACCTGCTAAAAGCTGTTGCTTTTTAAGATAAAGTTGCACACTATCAATTGCTGCAACTACTTGCTGTTGCTCAAGCGTTTGGCCTTCGAGCATGCCGAATTCTAAAATTTTACCGCTCACTTCGGCCGAAACCATAATTTCGGTAGCCTCAAAAGTGCCAGAGGCATCGTACTGTTCATCATTGTTTTTGCACGAAGCAAGCACCAAAAAGGCTGCAATAATATAAATGAATTTTTTCATGGTATTGTGATTTAATTGTTTACTGTATTTTTTAAGTTATAAATGGCCATCAGCAACTGTATTTCATGCAACGACTTCGATAACCGGGCTTGATTTTCGGCATTCAACTCGCGCACCAAATCGGTTGTACTCAGTGTGCCATTTTCTACCTTGGTAAGTGCTGCATTCTTTATTTGCATTCGTAATTGAATAATTTCTTCATCGTTGGCCATAATCGCTTTCAGTTTTTCGATTTCGCTTGTTTGTTGGGTTACTTTAAGGTTGGTGTTAAAAAGAAAAGTCTCGCGCTGTACATCAACAGCGTTTTTGCCTAGTTCAAGTTTGGCCACATTGTTTTTTTGCGAGTAAAAACCATTGAGCGCCCACGACAAACGAATTCCCCCAATATAAAAAGGCGAAAAACCATCGGCAAACATGTTGAGGCCGGGTTGTCCGTAACCACCTTGAATGAAAGCCCCAATGCGAGGTCTGTTTGCTGCATTGAGCAACAATTTCTGATTTTCGAAAAGCGTGTATTGCGCATCAAAAAGTTCTAATTCGGGACGTTTATTGCTTGTTTTGTTTAATACTGAAAAATCGAATTGTGGTTTTTCTAAGCTGGTGTTTTCATCGATTTCCATGCCCGTAAATGCTGAAAGCATAGTTATATAAGCCACGCGTGTGCTTTTCAACTCTGTTTCGCGCTGCAGCACATTTAGTTGCTCAACTTTTAGCACATCCAAATCGGTTTGGTTAGCCACTCCATTTTGAATGCCAGCTTTAAGTTTATTGTAGTTTGTTTGCAGCTCATATTTCAATAGTTCGGTTTGCTTCAGCTGCTCCTCGAGCAGCAACACACCAAAAAACAATTGGTTGATCCGCTCGTTCAGCGTAAAAAGCTCTACTTCAAGTTTCTGCCTGTCGATTTCGGCTCCAGTTTGGGTGATTTTGTTTTGTGCCGAAATTACCCCGCCATCCCAAATCAATTGATTGGCCTCAATTACCGCTTGATACTGATCACGACTTAATTTAGCAAACGCAACCTCTCTGCCGGCCATTTGACTGAGCATTTTTTCCAAACTTTCGGGTATTTGGGTAACATCCGACTGGTAGCTAGCTTTGGCCGAAACCGAAATTTGCGGCAAATACCCCTTTCGTGCATTGTTAATATTGTATTGCCCGGTTTGCTCTATTAACCCAAACTGTTTAACCAGCGGGTAGTTTTCGCGCGCTTTTAAACGACAAGTTTCAAGTGTAAGCTGTGCTTGTGAAAACAAGGGGATAACCAGCATTACAATAATTAGTTGAATGATTGTCTTCATATTGTGATTAATTGATTGATTTAATTTTATAATTTAATAGATCTATTAATTCTAAAGCAAAAAAAATCAAGGCACTAAACTCCGCATGAGTATGCGGATATTTTCGTTCTTACGCTCTTCAATCATAACATCAAAGAGTTCATCGCTCACATTTGTCATTCGTTGAAATATGGGTTTAATAATAAATGGTGTAAGGTTAAGCGACAGTACAGTAAGTAAAATGCTAATGGGCGTAACGTCGCGAATTCGGCCTTTATCGATCTCTTTTTGCAAATCGTCGGTAAATCGTTCCATCACAGTCATTGGTATTGTCCGGAACTTTTGGGTCATAATTTCAAGCCGTTTCGGATTGGTTAAAAGTTCGTTGAGGAACAAAAACGGGAGTTTGGGGTTTTTGACCATTATATCGAAATGGTTCTCGACCAATTTACGCAAACGCTCTTCGAAAGGTTGCGACGGGTCGTCCATTTCTAATAATGCCGAAAGCATAAGTTGTGCTTTACGTTCAAAAATCGACTCGAATAATTTCTCTTTGGTTCTGAAATAATAATGCACCAATGCCTGATTACAACCGGCTTTACGTGCAATCTCAGTGGTTGAAGTAAGCGCAAAACCTTTGTCCATAAACAAGCTTTCGGCTGTTTCGAGTATCAGTTGTTCCATATTTTGGTCGCGCTCTTTCTTCATTTTTATATGATGTATTTAATAAAGCTATTAAATAATGCAAATAAATTAAATATTTTTATTAAACGCAACAGTTACACAATTTTTTTATACCATCTTACGACAATACACAAAAGTTTAATACAATCTGCGCATATAAAAAATGCTAAAAATATGTGTGTCGACAGTTATTTTCAAAAACAACGTTAATACACACACGCAACAATACATAATAAAAACATGATATATTAATTACAAAATTTTTACCATTTGATAATAAACATGTACTTTCTGAGAACAATAAAGGGACAACTCTCTATACCTTTATGTTACACCTAAAAATTAATTATCATGAAAAAAGCAACATTAATTATCTCAGCTTTATTCATTTTCGCATCGTGTTTTTTTGCTCCAGACGACGATGAAAATAAAAATGAAAATCAGGTTGAAGAAAACCTCAATCAATAAACAGTAAATCCCCAATTCAAACCAAAAAAGATTATTTTTAAAACAAAATTATTTATCTGTGAATTTAAGGTAAAAGGTTTTTTTACCTTTATTACCCTTTCAATAAAAAAAAACTGTCTTATTGCTTTAAAATACTAAATCCACGAATGATGTTGTCATTTATGAGTAAAACTTTGTAATACGCAGGTTTTAATTGGCTTAAATCAAGTTGCATATTATTATTCCCCTGCACTTGCATTAACACCCTGCCATTTATATCAATGATTTGAATCGTAAGCTTCTTATCGACACCTGATATGTTAACATAATCTTTCACAATAGTAGGAAAAACATTATACATACAAGCATTTTCAGTAATATGATCTATAAACACATCTGAGTCTCTTCTTGTCAATATTAAAAATGTACTGTCAATCGTTTCAGGCGAGTATTGACATCTTATATTAATGGTATCAGCCCCAAACCAATCCGTGTTTGTTACTGAAACATGCAGCGTCGTATCGTATGTTGAGATAAACCTGTTGCTATGTGAAAAATTCCAACTCAACAATTCATCCGGTATAATAACTTCCCCCAATTTTGCCCTCAGTAAAACAGGAGGAAAGACTGTTTCATAGGTCTCGATTTTTTCATCAGCGACTTCAATATTAAATTCATCTGATTCATTAACAATAACAAAAACAATCTCTTTTGACGAATGTAATCCTACGCAATCGGTCAATTTAAGCAATATCGTATCAATTCCTGTTTTTGCAGTATCAATAAAATAAGGCGCAAGAACAGAATCCCGCTTTTGAATACCAAGTATTTCATTTGAAGAATAACTGATAAGTAGTTCTTTAGCTTCATTGTAATCGTCGGAGGCAAAGTGGGATATCGGAATTGAAGGAAGAGTGTCGGCAAGTGAAATAATTATTGGTGAAACATCTTTCGTAACAGGCGCTACATTTCGTGCGGGATGAATTTTTGTGTTTATATATTGTACAGCCCTTTGGGTATAGCTCGAATCATATTCTGCATCATACACATCATAGTATGCATAGAAACTAAATTTAAAATCTACTCCTAAAGTACTGTCTGTTGGGTAAATGTATAGCAAGCTATCATCAATGACCTCATACGTTACAAGGTCAAAGTAAGATTCCATTGCAAAATCGAGCTCTTCATAGCTTACACCTTCTTGTAAGCTGATATAGTCTTTAATATTTATTGCCGGAACAGGTTCTTTTACATAGTACTCAAGTAACGGAATTGAGTCGAATGTAACAAGTTTCTTTTTTCTGTAATCGGCATTAAATGGGATATAACGGATCCCCCCATTTCCACAATGATCGTAAACCGAAAAAGTAATAGTATCGGGACCTATATAGCCGGTATGTTTCGACGATAGCATGATGCAGTTATTTTCATCATTGCCTTCTTCGCCGGAATATTTATGCAACCCAACCTCAAAGTGTTGATTTTCTTCAAATATCCAATTTAACTTATCAAGTTTATTTTCTGACATATTAAAAACAATATTTGATGCCCGATAAAGCGTAACCGATTCAGCCTCATTTGGGTAAAGTCTTAAATTTGAACTTATTAAATCAAAATGAGATTGAGGCATTAACTGTGGGCCCAAAACATTGTTTCGGCAAAATGAGATTGATACAACAAATTGTTTCGAAAGCCCCATTTCATCGTCAAGGGTAAATTCTAAGGCTCCTACTGCTGCTGTATCAGCAAAATTTCCTATTATGAAACTGCTATCGTTAAATTCCAGCACATCAAAACCACCATGCAATTTTTTCATTTCTACAATAATACGGTCCTTAGGCGTGTGGTCATCAAAACAAGCACTTCTGTAATTGCTTATTGTAAGAAAAGTGTCAACACAGAGGTTAACGTCCAGATTCTTAATTATAAAATTTGGAGGATTATTAATCGTGCGTTGAAAATACAATGCAGTATCCAAACGATTCCCCCTGCTATCAGATGCTGAAAATGTCAGGCGCTGTGTTTCTGTCCAATTATGATTGGTATTTTCAAAATAGATATATGTTGAATCTTCGCTCACATTAATAAATTCATGCGCATCAAATGAAAAGCTGAATATAGAATCGCGATCATCAAATACCAACTCCGTTTTTTCAATTGCAAGGTATTTATAAATATCTGAAGGCATGTTGTAATAAGACGAACCACGCGCCCTGGGGGCCTGATCAACAGCCTCGTAAACAACGGTATCGGAGCCAAAAATACCCGGAGAATAGAACGCTTCGTCTCGGCTTCCGGGAATAGCGTAATACCAATAAGTTTCTCCGGGGATGATGTCTTTATCGGAATAGATTGAGTTTATTTCTGAGAAGTTAACACCATCAGTGCTTTTATATAATTTAGTTCCCGTTACCGGGAAAAATGGATAAACAATATTGAATTTCGGATAGGTTGGATATGCCTGTGGCTCAGACGTTACCGAAAACTCTTTTATTGTACTTGATAATGCGAAACTATTTGCAATGATACTCGTGTCGGTTTGGCTGAATATCTTTATGTATGATATAATTTCTTGTGGAAAACTATCAATATTAAATGCGGGTGTAAAATTAGCAACCGAGCTGTCTGTATTCAATAAAGAAACGGTATCTGAAGCCAGCTCAGTATCTGCAATCAGGTTTCTTGAAACGATCCAGCAATCCTGCTTCCAAAAATCAATGTTATTATCCCACTGGAACGCTATTGTAGTGTCAGGTAAAACACGTGCCTGATAATTGACGATAGGAAAAACAATTGCCGGCAAAATTGTAAAATATATTGCATGCTTTGTTACTGCACCTTCATCGTCTTTAAAATCAATACATAATGAATCTGTCCCCACCCATCCTTCCGTTGCTTTCTGACTCATCAAATCAAACAACATTTTGGTTGAGGAAGATGCTGCTACTCTTTTTTTCAGAGTTGTTGACACAAACGTTGGATAATGGGTAATGGTATATGACATGCTATCTGCAATGGTCATATCATCATTTACCCTTACTGTTATATCGCTAAACTTATCAGGAGTATGAATTGTGGGGACAGTTCCGCTTACTACTGGTGCCGTATTCTCACCATATACCAATATCCCGTCAAAATTTCCTGCAATCCTGTATTGTATTCCTTCATTGTAATGATGAAATATAGTGCCATAATCCTTAACTTCGGTCATAATTATAAAATTCCATTTACCGGTGTGAGAAGGATTATCTTGATCAAAATTTTCTATATAATAAAATGGCACTTCAGTTGTATCAACAATATCATTGTCATTAAGCCAAATATAGCGATCGCTGTCATAATGATTCCATCGTGGTATGCTAAGTGCAATTGTATCTCCCCCTTTGGCCCTCACTTTATCGTGGTATCCTGCTTTAGTTGATTCAAGAACATCACCATATATACCCCAACGACGATTTACACCTGCAAATTGAATGGTTACAAAAGCGCTTTGATTATTCTTTACGTCAGCAATACTATAACGGTTGCCCCTAAAAACGGGGTCATAATATGTGCCCGTTAGTTATAAATGAATTAAATTATGCAGCTCCGGAATATTTCCGTTTAGTTCGTTATAACTAACATTAAACCTCTTGAGCGAGTCAAGTAGTATTAATTCATCGGGGAGTTCGCCTGATAGATTGTTATTTTCCAATTCAATGCCAGACACCCGGCCTGAAACAGTATCCAGAGAAATTCCATACCAACCATCTAAAGAACTACCTGTTAGCCAATTCGTATTGTTCGTCCAGCTCTCTCCTCCGGTGGAATAATAAAAATCAACCAAAACCAGCGAATCGGCTTGATGTGTGTTTTGGGCGCTTAATATAGAGAATAGAAAAAGGTTTAGTATTAAAAAAAGAGGGTAAGTTGTTTTCATTCGTTTATATTGTTCATTTTTTAAGGCAACTCATGGAACTCGCATTTAATCATTCTCGGTTGTGATTTACGTCTTAAAAATGCTCGTTTCATTTATCTAAATTTTAATCTGAAATCATATATATATTTAACAAGCAGCTTAAAATTGATCAAGAAACCTCACATCATTTTCGAAGAATAAACAAAGGTTTTTTACCTTGTATTTGAACATAGCAATGCGTTCTACAACTATCCCGAATGCAAATCCGAAATATTTATGATTGTCAATTCCGCATAATTCAAGTACGCTAAGATCAACCATGCCATATCCCATAATTTCGAACCATACGGTGTATTTACAAACATGACACCCTTTCCCGGTACAAATCGAACAGCTTATATCCATTTTGGCCGATGGCTCAGTAAACGGGATAATGCACAAAATTAACAGAAAAACTGAAACATGTAATTTCAAACAAAGGTTAATATTCAAATCATAACCGCAAAAAACATAATGACGCAAAGAAATATTAATTTATATATCAACTTGATTGAACAACAATGTTGAGAGCATTAATCCATCAATAAGGATTCAACCTTTACAAGAGTTGTGGAATTCAACACAACACAACATCGGATTTCACCCGGAGCTAATCATATTCAAACTCGTTGGATTTGATATTAGCGTTTAATAAATGATGTCCTATTCTCGAAGGCAATTGTTTCATTATCACAAACAATAGTGCAAGAAGCATTGCCTTAGGATGCATTCCAAGTATAATAACCGTTAGAAGATGAACAAAACGGTCCGTTGCCTGTTCGGATACCTTGCGACAGGGGGTTTACATGGACTTTAACAGTAGTAGAGAATCTTTTGTTTCCTCCAGTTCCAGCATAATATAGAAAATAATTTACTCTCTGAAAAATCGTAAATATTACGACCTGAAGTTGTGACAGGAATACAAAATTGAAAATTATTTATGCAAAATGACCGACATTACAATGCATAATACATACGATACAATAGCAATTTTACCAAGCAATGTAAAACACTTACTCCTGATTGAATAAATCATATAGCAAACAGCATCAAAAATACAGCAATAGAAACAAGTTCTTTTATTGCTGTTTTTTTGTTTTATTAAAAAAAATAAAACAATGTGAATTTGAATGTGGTCTCTTTTTTTGGTTATTTTTACTGCAACTGAAAAAGGGACTATATGCAAACCATCATACTTCAGATTGAAATTATTGAACCACAGGGCGACAAATTATTATGGTTACTGTTGGTAATTATTACTATCGTTGCGTTTTTAGCATTCAAAAACAAAAAATGGAAAAAAATACACCTTTACCCCCAAAAGAGGAATCTACAACTCAACATAAAGAAAAATAAAACCTATCATCCAACAGTACTTCATTTTGAGATCAAAAACAAAACAAACAAAGCTCTTGATATTGAAAACCCTGTAATTCGGTTTAAAAAAGGAAGAAAATCGAAAGCATATAAAATAAAAGCAGTAAATACCCGCACCATATATCCCCTGTTTCTTGATAAGGGTGAAACCCATCACCTACCGGTTACCCTTGAGCCTTTTTATCAACACAATCAAATGCTCAAAAAATTCAGCATGGTGCGTTTTGAATTTACATACAACAAAAACAAATACAAAAAAAGCACATACATACTCTTAAAACCCACACTATTCAGAAGCGCACGATAATATGAAATGGAATTTTGGAAATATTGATTTTTCTACATATCCGCATTACAATGATGCCCCGCTGGGAGCTCATTGTTCCAAAAACGAAACAACATTGCGTATATGGGCTCCAACGGCACAACGTATTGTTTTACGAATATACAACCAAAGCGAAGGCGGCAACCATACCCACCTTAAGGATATGATGAATAAAAACGGGGTTTGGCTTGCCGAATTACCCGGAAAATGGCATGGAGTATACTACACAATACAGTGTATGATTGACAATAACTGGATGGACGAAGTTCCCGATCCTTATGCATTTGCTGTTGGAGTAAACGGAAAACGTGCAATGTTTTGTGACTTTTCGAAAACAAATCCCCCGGGGTGGAATACCGATCGACACATTTTACCGCAGAATTATACCGATATGATTCTGTACGAACTGCACGTACGCGATTTTAGCATCGATAAATATTCGGGTATAAAAAACAAAGGCAAGTACCTTGCGTTTACCGAAGAAGGTACACGCTCACCCGAAAGTGTTAAAACCGGGCTCGATCATCTTTCCGAAATGGGTATTACACATGTACACCTGTTGCCCATTGCTGATTTTTTTACGGTTGACGAATCCCGGCCCGAAAAAAATGAATACAACTGGGGTTACGATCCCTTAAATTACAATGCCCCCGAAGGCTCATACTCAACAAACCCTTTTGACGGATCAACCCGCATAAATGAGTTTAAACAGCTAATCAAAGCTTTACACAACAAGGGAATTGGTGTAATTATGGATGTTGTTTACAACCACACCGGGCTCATCAACCATTCATCGTTTAATCAAACAGTACCGGGATATTACTACCGTCAGCGCAATAACGGCACATTTAGTGATGCCAGTGGATGCGGAAACGAAATTGCATCGGAACGATACATGGTCAGAAAATTTATTGTTGATTCGATAAAATTTTGGGCTAATGAATATCATATCGACGGATTCAGATTCGACCTGATGGGAATACTCGACATTGACACAATGAATGCGATACGCAGCGAAATGGATAAGATTGATCGTAAAATTGTGATTTATGGCGAAGGATGGACTGCAGACCATAGCCCTATGAACGAAAAATACAGGGCGGTTAAACAAAATGCTCCAACCCTTGATCGAATTGCATTTTTTAACGATGATTTTCGCGATGCAATGAAAGGACATTGGGGAAACGCTCAGAGCAAAGGCTTTGTAAGCGGACAAACACTCAACGAAGAATCGGTTAAATATGCTATAGTTGCAGCAACAAACCACCCGCAAATTAACTACGGATATATCTCTTCATCTGATTGGGCATGGTCAGTTTCGCCACAGCAAAGTGTAAACTATGTTTCGTGTCACGACAATTATACATTGTACGATAAATTAAAACTTTCGTGCCCCGAAGCAAAACTGCAAGATCTGGCCCGAATGGTTTGCCTTGCAAGTGCAGTTTTAATTACTTCGCAAGGTATTCCGTTTCTTCATGCCGGGGTTGAAATGCTACGTACAAAACACGGCCATGGAAATACATACAAATCGGGCGACGAATACAATATGATTGACTGGAGCCGCAAAGCAATGTTCTCGTATGTAAGCAATTACATCAAAAAACTGATTGAAATCCGAAAATTACACCCGGCTTTCAGAATGCAAAATACCGAACAAATACAAGAACATCTTAATTTCTCGGGAAAATACATCCCCGGTGTTGTATCGTACAAAATTAACAACCACGCCAACAACGATCAGTGGAAAACAATTCAGATTATTTTTAACAACAATTCAACACCAGTAGTTTTTCCGTTGAAAAAACGCAACTGGAAAGTAATAGCTAACGGATTAGCTGTTGATAAAAACGGGCTTACGCAATACGAAATGCACTCAGTATTTGTATCTCCAATTTCGATGACAATGATTGTTGAGGAATAAAATTATTTTAAGCGATTGATTAGTGCTGCCTGACAAGCTGCTCCAAAACCATTATCGATATTTACCACAGTAATACCGCTGGCACAACTATTAAGCATTGACAACAAAGCCGACAAACCGCCAAAATTCACTCCGTAACCAACACTTGTAGGCACTCCAATTACCGGTTTATCAACCAAGCCACCTACCACGCTGGCTAATGCCCCTTCCATACCAGCTACAACAATTATAACACGTGCTTTCCGGATTATATCGAGTTTATTAAACAAGCGATGAATTCCGGCAACACCCACGTCATAAATTGTTTCGACCCGATTATTCAGAAACCGAAGAGTTTCGGCTGCTTCCTCGGCAACAGGCATATCGGATGTACCGGCTGCAACTACAGCCACATACCCCTCACACGGTTCGGGCCTGGTGTGCTTGTATATAATAGTTTTTGCAATAGAATTGTACTGCGCTTCAGGCACATATTCAAGTACAGCATAATACATCTGAGCGGTAACCCGGGTTGCAAGTATATCAATTTTATTTTGATACATGCGGTGGGCAATTTGCGCAACCTGATCAACGGTTTTTCCCGAAGCATAAATAACTTCAGGCAATCCGGTTCGCCTGTTTCTGTCGGTATCAATTGTGGCAAAACCCATCTCGTCGATTCCTTGCCCCGACAACAACTGCAAAATTTCGGATAGCGATATTTCGCTGTTTTTGTATTGATTCAAAACCTTTTCTAAGTCCATTTACAAGAGTTTTATTACCTTTTTTTCAATTTCAGCAAGTGACACTCCGTGTTGTGATGCAAGTTTTTCACAATCGGCATACTCGGGTTTGGCATTTACTTGCCTGCCATTAAAATAACTCACTTTTACCCGCACATTACCGTATTGTGTTTCAACTATTTTTTCGTCACGAACCAGCATACTTTTTAACACTGAATACTCACGCAATCCGAGGCTGGTTGTATTTTCGAAAAGAGCAGCTTTTATTTTTTGCAAAATATTCTGACTACATAATACAGAAACAGTGATTGCTGGCCGCGATTTTTTCATAACAATAGGCGTAAACCATACATCGTCGGCTCCAATTGTAAAGAGTTTTTCTGATAAAAATGTGTAATGTTCCGGATTCATATCGTCGATATTGCATTCGACAACAAAGGCTTTTTGTTCATCAACATCGGTAAATGTTTCGGCAGTTTCGCTCAAATAAACACGCAAAACATTGGGTACATCGCTTACATCGCGCTGCCCTATCCCATAAGCAGTTTTTGATATTTCAAACGACATTTCCGCAGTAAACTCATCAACAATAGCAGCCAATATTGCAGCACCGGTAGGTGTTGTTGCCTCGTGCTGAACCAGACCTGTTTTTACAGGAATATTTTTTACAATAAGAGCTGTAGCAGGTGCAGGCACTGGCATTACTCCATGTGCACATTTTACGGTACCACCACCAAGCTGTATTGGCGACGAGAGTATTTTACCGACATTTAAGTAATCAAGACAAACAGCTGCTCCAACAATATCGGCAATCGAATCGAGTGCTCCCACCTCGTGAAAATGGACTTTTTGGATATCAATACCATGAACAGTTGCTTCGGACTGAGCAATGTGTTGAAATATTTTAAGTGATGTTTCTTTTACGTTTTTTGATAAAGTGCTTCCATTGATCAATTCTTCGATATGGCGTAAATGCCGATGCTTTTCATTCTCGGGATTTTCGATTATTACTGTAGCTTTGGTACCTGTAATTCCCCTGCGAGCATCGGAACTTACTTCAAGGCGAAAACCATCAATATTGAGTTTCGCAAGTTCGCTGCGAATGTATTCGGGATCAACACCAAGATCAATCATTGCTCCCAAGTTCATATCGCCACTTATACCGGCAAAACAATCATAATATAATATTTTCATTGTCTGTAATTTTTAATAAATATTTACAACAAGCTCATTATTAACACTAAAAACAGTTCGTTCTATTTTGATTCTGGGTTTGCTATAACACGGTTCAATTTACCCGACACTAATCCTTCATCGTCAATTTCGACTGTAGAAAAACCCAGGTTCGATATTTTTGATACAACAAGCTCTCTCATTGCCTTTAGTTTTTCGAGCTCATTGTTTTTCACTTCAATTTTTGCCACATCGCCATAATGCCGAACACGTACATCAGAAAAACCTGCATCGTATAAAATATCTTCGGCCAGTTCAATTTGACGAAGTTTTTCTGCAGTAATTTCGTGATTGTAGGGAATTCGCGAACTCAAACACGGGCTCGATGGTTTGTTCCAGCTAGGCAAACCAAAGTAACGTGCAATTTCGCGTAGTTGATCTTTACTCACTTTACATTCAACCATAGGCGAAAAAACATTGTACTTATTGGCAGCATCCATACCCGGCCTGTAATCGCCTAAATCGTCGTAATTCGCTCCACTCAGCACATCAAAACCGGCATATTTTTGTGCGACCAGTCCTATATCCTTAAAAAGATATTCTTTGCAAAAAAAGCACCGGTTTATTGGGTTTTGCTTATACCTATTATCATCAAGTTCTTGTGTTTTTATAATTTCGAGCTGTATATCAAACTGCTCGCAAAAATTTTTTGCCAGAGTAAAATCACGTTTTTTCAAACTTTCGGAGTTCGAAATAACACCAATTGCATTTTCGCGTCCTTGATATTTACGAGCTAAATACAAAACCAATGTTGAATCGATTCCGCCCGAAAAGGCAACAATTGAGCCTTTCCGTTTTTTAAACCATTTTTGAAGCAATTGCAACTTTTCGTGAGTTGCCGGCTTTAATTTATTTACTGTATTGTTATCCATCATTTTTTTCAAAATAATACCCACTGATTACCATGTTCATACAACATGAATTAATCGGCCCGGGTCATTGTTAACTTTCCGTGTTCAATCCCTTTTAAACTAATTAACCTGTCGGCTAATGATGTAAGTTTGTGTGCAACCCCTTTTACAGCAATTATTTCAAGACACTTTTCGTGCGACAACATAAACCGTTGTGCCGACAAAATTTCATCGAAATAATCTTCGTACGTGTTTGAAATTCGGTTGAGCAGTTCTCGCTTATGCTGATCGTACAACAAGGTTATTGAGCCTGCAACCAAGTTGTTACACTGCCATTTTTTTTCGACAAGATTCCGGTTAACAAGTTGTCGGATTGCCTGTGAACGGTTCGAAAATTTATTTTCTTCAACATATTCATCAAGAGCCTCAAGCAACTCCTGCTCAATTGATACTCCAAAACGCGATACTGCCATAGTAACAACTTTTTATTAATTGGTAACACTTTTCAAATATATAAAAGTATTTTTTAATAGCAGAAAGTATTGCTAAATGTTACATTAAAAAAAGCATATTGTGCCCATCGGGCTTTTTTGTTGAACAACAAATTGGAAGTTTTTAAGAACAACGACAGGGAATTCGGTTTATAATACACAAAAGCATCATGAGCAACGAAATTAATTATTTACCGAGCTGATTTATCGTACAGTTTATAAATAATATCGAGGTGTTTGTATGCCAATTTCAATGGCATCATCACATTTTCTTTTTGAAGTAATGCATTTACAAAATGAGCCGAAAGAGCATCATTGTCTTCGTGTCCTTGCATGTTTGCTTCAATTGTTTTTTTACGGGCTTTACCTCTCCCATCATCATCAACATCAAAAAATTCAATAACATTGCTTTCCCAACTACAAAACGAAAGTTTAATTCCTCCGCGTGTGCCATAAATACGCGTCTGATTTGTTTCTTCCATATTTGCATTTGTTGATCGCTCCCAATAGTAATTAAGTGATTGCGAAAACTTTAAACGTGCAGCAAAATGCTCTTCAACATTAAAAACTTTTGTGCCGGGATCTTTCTTATCGAGGCCATTCATTGCAAACAACAAGTTCGCGCTCTCCAACTGAGGAGTATCATTTAAAATACCAAGATGAAAAGAGAGGTCGTATACTCCCCAATCGAACAATACACCTCCCCCGGCAATATCTTTATCTAAAAACCATTTAGCACTTGGATGGTATTCGATACCCGGTCTTGATTGACGGGCAATGGCATTGTGATGAATAAAATAAATATCGCCTAATTTTCCTGAATCGATAATCTCTTTAACAATTTTAAACTTTGGTTGCAAACGAGCATGCCTGGCTGAGCAATCGCTAATAATGAGGTGGGGATTGGCATGTGCAAGTGCCACCATATCTTCAATTTCGCTACGTTTAATAGCTGCCGGTTTTTCGAGCAAAATATGCTTACCGGCTTTTACACACTCGGTAAACATCTGATAATGCATTTTTGGCGGGCTTGTAATCACCACGGTTTGCACTTCGGGATCGGCAAGTATATCAATATAATTGCCTGTTCCGTGAGGTATATTGTATTTTTTTTGAAACTCATCGAGTTTTGCAACATTGTTGCGAGCCACCCATTTCACAAAAACTTTATTGGTTTTTTGCAAGCCTGCAATATGTTTCTCGGCTATCATTCCTGCACCAATAATTCCAAATACAATTTTGTTTTTATTCATACACTGCTTTTTTATCATTTCAAAAAAAAAACTATTCCGAAGGTATCACAATTCGAAATCCTGTAAACTCATTACATTCCGAATCGTTTAAATAGTTTCGGTTTGTTACCCTGCAGTATACGGCATCGTTACTCCAAGCCCCGCCCCGTACTACACGTTTATCAGATCCGCCTGTATTCATTGGGTTACGGCTGCGGTTATTTGCTCTGTAAAATGTTTTGCTGTATACATCGTAACACCATTCCCAAACATTACCACTCATATCGTAAATTCCCAGCTCATTAGGTAATCGGCGACCACCAACCCAAAGCTGTCCTCTTGAGTTATCGACAAACCAGCCAAAATTGTTCAAATAATCGGCTCCTGCATAGCGATATTGATATTCGTAATCTTTCAATTCAGATCCTAAATATCGTTTATGTGCGTACACCCCACCTCGGGCAGCATATTCCCACTCGGCTTCGGTTGCCAATCGTCCACGGCTTGTATTGCAAAACTGATCGGCACCAAACCAGGTAACATTTATTACCGGATAATCATCGTAGCCATCTTTTACTTCGAACTTGCCATTGTTTTTACGAGTAATTTTAGTTTGTGGATGTTTGAGGTCAATAATTCGCAAACCTCTGTCGTCGTAACCGTATTCATCACATTCGATATCGTTTAAAAATACTATAAACATATAGTTTGTCACTTCAAATTTACTTATTAAAAAACTCGAAACAGATACCGGATACGAAGGCCTCTCGTCTAAATCGTAATCGTTACTACCAATTTTAAAATCACCCCCTTGCACTCGAACCATTTCAATAAATAAATCAACCTTGTCGGCATAAAATCGCTTAAAAAGTAACTGAGACTCAACAATAAAATAATCGACAACCCGAACAGTATCAATAAATTCGTTACACAATTCAGTATAACTTAATTGCGGAATAATTTTCGACGAATCGAACACTTCGACATACACTGTATCGGCAATTAGTTTAAGTGTTGAATCACGAAACATGTTGTTCATTCCTGAATAATAAGGAATAGAATCGCCCTTTTTCCAGGGCACATCATCAATAATTGCCTGAATTATTGTGTCGGCCAGAAAAAGATCGCGCACAGTATCAGCTTTTATTTCATCAATAGTATAAAACTCTTTTTTTATAATTTCTACCGAATCGACAGGCATATTGTCGGCGGTATCGTTGGTTTTTGATTCAATTTTGTCAACTGAATCATGTGTATTTTTTTTAGCATTTTTATTTACAATACGCCCGAAAAATGTTTTTACTTTATCAATAAACAGCTGATCATCATCACCGGGTTTTTGATCAGGAACCACTAAGGTATCTGATTCGGCAAGCAACACCGAATCGGCTTGTAAAAGAGCAAGACTGTCAACTTTTGGGGGGAACAATAAATCAACTAATTGGGCAGTAAACAAATAGTTTTGCACAAGCAAAAACGTATCGTAAGTAGGTGGTTTTTCGTTTATTAATTCTAAAGGAACAGCTAATTCTGCCCTGCGAAAATAAAAATCTTCGTCAACAATTACTGAATCTCTGTACGTATATACTTCGTCTTTTAAATTTGAGCGAATTAACACTGTAGTATCGAGTTCAGACTGTGGGATTGTTTTTACATTGTTGAGCGATGGGTCAATTTGATTAAATACAGGCTTATAAACATTGGCAATCGGCATCGGCTCGGGTGTTTTGCAGCGAAAAAAACACAATATCGAAAGAAAAAAAAATGCTGATATTTTTATTTGCGACAAGTACATATTAATCCAAGATTTAGGGAAACATTGAGTTTTAAAAGTAATTTGTGAATCATTTTATATATTTGACGAGCCAATTTAGCAATTATATTTGCTTCGCTAAGACAAAATAAAGAATTAATTGATAATCGATTTAAAAATTTTAAAATGAACAATATTCCGTCGCTTGAAGGAAAAAGTATCGAAGAATCGTTACGCATACTTTGTGAAAAATATAAAGGAGAGATTGTTTTTACAAGCAGTTTTGGATACGAAGATCAAGTTATTACCGACATTATTTGCAAAAATAATTTTGACATTGAAATTTCAACACTCGATACCGGACGTTTGTTTGAAGAAACCTACAAAGTATTTAACCGAACAATTGAAAAATATAAGATTCAGATAAAAACATACTTTCCGCCAAGCGATTTGGTCGAAAAATTACTCAGCAGTAAAGGGCCTTATAGTTTTTACCAATCGGTTGAAAATCGCAAGGAATGCTGCCATATACGTAAAGTAATTCCATTACAACGTTTACTCAGTGGTAAAAAAGTATGGATTACAGGGCTGCGCTCAGAACAAAGTCAAAATCGCGAAAGCATTGCACCAGCTGAGTGGGATGAAGGATATCAACTGATAAAATATAATCCCTTGCACAACTGGACACTTGAGCAGGTAAAAGAATACATTAAACAAAACAATGTGCCGTATAATGTGCTTCACGATAAGGGTTTTGTAAGTATTGGCTGTGCACCGTGCACCCGGGCTATTTTACCCGGCGAAGATTTCAGAGCCGGCCGATGGTGGTGGGAAGATAATTCGAAAAAAGAATGTGGGTTACATGCCCGCGATTAAAAATCCATTTGCAGGTATTTTTATTCTGAAACCGGATTCGAAAAAAAGCTAAAATTAACTTTTCCGTATTTTCGCGTTTCGACAAATCCATTAACCTTACTGAAATTAACCGATACGGGGTGCTCAACAATCAGCATCCCATTGTTCTTTAATATTTTGTGCGATAAAATATGTTCGGGTAAAGTGGCTATATGTGAATGGTCGAAAGGAGGATCGGCAAAAATGATATCGTATTGTGCTTTACAGTTATTTACATATTTAAAAACATCGGCTCTATACACTAAAGCCTTTTCGCCAAGCGTTTGCAACACCGACTTAATAAACTGCAAATGCTTAAAATTTAATTCGATAAGAGTAATATCGTTACATCCACGCGAAATAAACTCATAACTAATGCTTCCGGTTCCGGCAAATAAATCGAGCACCTTACTCTCCGAAAAATCGATACGGTTGGTAAGAATATTAAATAAACCTTCTTTGGCCAAATCGGTAGTAGGCCTGGCGCTAAAATTTTTCCCGGGATTAAAAATCCTTCCTTTATATTTTCCTCCGGCTATTCGCATTGAGCTAGTTCAGTAAGTAATACATGATTATGATCGGGCTCATCGAAAAAAGTATAGCTATAAGCATAATTGCTGCTATATCTGGCCAAAACAACTATTTCGAAATATTTTTTCAACAAACCAATAAGTTCGCCTTTCGACTCAATTGATCCTGAAGCAATAATTGCTGTTTTTTGATCAAAACCAGCATTTCTTGTCAGGTTTATAATATGATACAAACAATCGGCAGCATTATGCACATAAAAAGTATTCACACTAAAAAGGCTATGTTCTTTAAATGCAACAAGCATCATTACATGATTTTGAATTTCTATGTGCACCCTGTTATGTGCCTGATTATAGTTTGTATCGTGCTGTAAAACAGGCTCAAGAGGTGTAATAAATTTACAATTATGAAAGTGCTCGTTAAAAAAGTTTTTTATCAAAACCGGGATTAACGAAAGAGCCACTACCCCATCCTTTAATTTTTGAACAACAACATCACAATCGCGCTCCTGTTCAAACAATAAACTCATAGTATTTTCGGTTTCATGCCTATCGAACAAAGCAGCAGGAACCAAGGTCATTTTATTACTATAGTAGCATATATGTACCTTTTTAAACTGTCTGGCCAATATGGTTTCGCTACTAAAAATCCCGATTAGCGAATTTCGCAACATAAACGGAGTAATCTCATTCAACGTAAACCCCATCAAAGCAATAAACTTTGAAACAGTTGTGTCAAATATTGAAAAAGAAAATCCATCCGGCGAACACCGGATGGATAAAATATAATTTGTACAATTGTCTATATCGAAAGTTTCGTCGATATGCCTGAAAGCATATTTCATCTGATTATAATTTGTTTTATATAGTCATATTTAACCACTATTGACAGGCAACTCCCGACAAATTTTTAACATTATTGAAACACAAATCGGATGTTAAAAATTCAATGTCGCAAAACTATACAACACTTATTCCCAGTTACCTGAGTTGTTATTCGGTTCGCTAACCGATCCAACTTTTAGCCCCGGATAGCGATTGTTTTTTCTGCGCTGTTCGTTAAGGTTAATAATATTTTGACGATAATCGTTCTGGAGTTCGGCCAGAATTTGATTATTGTGTGCACGTGCCTCAAAAACAGGAACTTTAACACCCGAACCGGTAGTAATGATTGTTTGTCCCAGCCAAAATACTTCGCCATACGAATTTGGAATAATTTTTAGCGAATCGATTGCATAATCGTCATTAAACAATTCATCCTTCACACTAACTCTTACTGTATCGCGAATAATTAATCCTTTTAACATTGCCTCACGTTCGCTAAGGCCAGCTTCGATCATACTGTCGGTAAGCATTCCTATTTTACGAACTTCGGGAATTGAATCAAATTTCACAAAATCGATTAATGAATCCCAATTTCCTGAGAATTTACCATATACATCTTTGTAAGCCAACTGCACATCCCTTATTTCAATTAATCTCTCAATTGTTTCGTTGTAACGAACTTTACGCTCTTTTTCGAATGCAATTGGAGTTTGAATAGTATCCCAAAGGAGATAAGCCAAAAAAGCTGCTGCAGCATAGAGGACAATTTGAATAAGAATTTTTTTCATTATTATCTTTTTAAAAGGTTTTTAATTTCAATGTCTGCAAATTTAAAAAAAATATTAGATTGTATTTGAGTATAAAAATTAATTTCGTGCATTATGTTCGAAAAGAAATTATCAAATTTAATAATAAATGAATTAAAAGTAGCACCAACCGGGAGTCAAAAATCGGCAATTGATGTTATTGCAAAGTTTTTATACGATGATAATCAACAAGCATGCTGCCTGCTAAAAGGATATGCCGGCACAGGTAAAACACTACTTATTAGCACATTAGTAAAATCGCTGCAACATTTCAGAATTAAAACCGAATTGCTTGCTCCAACAGGCCGTGCAGCAAAAGTTCTTTCGCAGTATGCATCAAAACCTGCGTTTACAATACATAAAAAAATTTACCGACAAAAATCGTCAAGCG
>CAZARW010000040.1:7776-25632 GCA_964487645.1 uncultured Prolixibacteraceae bacterium | reverse complement strand
AAAACCTCCCATGCAATGCATGAAAGGTTTTTGCTTTGTCGGGGTGACAGGATTTGAACCTGCGACCCCGTCGTCCCGAACGACGTACGCTACCGGACTGCGCTACACCCCGAAAAATAATTTTTTTGTGCTCATTGTTCTCCGGATTTGGGTGTGTATGTATATGTGTACATACGGTACAATGTGCTAAAAAAACTTTCGCAAAAATAATGGTTTTTATAATAAACGCAATAAATATTGTTCATATTCGTGATGCTGTTCAATACTGTAAAAAAATACTTTGTCGTATACAAACAGCAAAAAAAACAACAACTCATAAGTGGGTTGTTGCTTTTTTACTAATACTGTTTAACTAATCGACTATATACTAACTTAATAAATCTATGTTTATCTTTTTTCAAATTTAATTGTTGAAGCACTTGTTCCTTTTTGTGAAGTAACCGAAATACGCATCAGGTAAATTCCTTTTTTTAGCTCGAATGCATCAATTGGAAACGAGTACTCGCCTTTGTCAATATTTCTGTCAACAATGCACTTGAATTTTCGTCCTTCGAGAGAATAAATTTCGGCTTTAACAAAACCATTCTCGCTCATATAAAAACTCATCGAAGCTTCATTTTGAACCGGATTTGGATAAATTTTCAGATCATTAACAAGTTCAGGTAAATTTTTAAAACCACTTGGATTAAAGTAGTCGGGAGTTACGCGTACTAATTCAATTCCGTTGCCGGCACCCAGATTTCGAGAGTATTGCATATCGGTAGGGTTATTCCAGTGCTCGTGTACTCCCAGGCTTTTTAACGGAGTACCATCGTTTTCGGGGTCATAAACAATATCTTCGGGCCAATTTTCATCGTCGGCTGCCTGGTGCAGATAATCGTCAACGGCACCATAATTTGGGCACGATCTGTAGTCGTTTGATCCGTCGTATTCGTTTTGCAGAATATCGAAACCTACCGATTCGATAGCAACAGGATCCTGCGACAGAAAAATTGAAGATGTCCAGTCGCCATCCCATGGATATGATGAAAATTTATTCGGTTGTGTAACTTCGGTTTCCGACCCGTATAAAGCATCCATAAGATAAATCAGGTTTTTTTCGCCTAACAATTCATGTCCCATTATATCAACCAAAACTCGGTACATTCCGTATTGGTTCCGCATTTCGTGCATATCGCCAATTCGGGTAAGCCCGCCGTGCAGGTGTTTAGCATCGCTACGGGTATGCGATCCAAAGTGGTTTTTAGCAAACATTGTAACACCACCACGGTCGTGAGCTTTCATTGTTGGAATATTGATCATATAATCCATTTCTTCGTAAATGGTGTAGAGGTAATCGGTTTGAATTGGGTCGCCGGCTTTGGCATCCGACATTCCGGGGTCGCCCGAGCGTAAAATTTCGCCTCTATCAGAATAATCGATAATTGCTGTGTTGCTTTTTGTTACCCTTGTACGTCCATTTGTTGAGCGGTCAACATCGAGGTAAACAACGTCGGGAAATTCTCCATGCCACTTGTCATAGTCTTCTTTATAAAGATGTTTCATTGGGTCGCCTATATAAATATCTTCCTGTGCAACACCAATTTCGTTTACCAAATGGCGCAATACCGATGTAACAAGTTGTGGCGAAGTTTCGCATACTCCATGGTAGTTGTTTTCAACCCTGGAAAGGTCGTTGTTTCTGAAGTTTCCACCCCATGAGCTGGTTCGGTTTACTTTGAGGTAAATAATCTCGCCTGCCTGGTAAGCAACATTTCCCTTACCTTGTTTTTCGTTAAAAAACTTAAATATATCGTCCCACGATTCTTTAATGGTTTCTTTTTCGGTAAAGGTTTTAACAGCAGCTTCGAGCATTTTATCAACCTCTTCCTGGTTGGTATATTTGTCTTTAAAATGATCAGTAGCTTTGCCACTCCAATCGGTTGGTAAATTTTCGTCGGTAGCATCGGGGTTATGTACCCATACCACTCGTCCCGGAAAAATACCTTTTGCTTCGCCCATAGGTGTGTTTGCTGCTTCGCGTGGGCTTCCGGCCGAAATTTTGGCCTGCTCTTTCATCGAATTTGATATTCCGGGCAGCGTTAAGGCTAAAACAAAAAAGGCAATTGTTAGTCCTACCTGTGCTTTTTTGAATCCTTTTGGGAATTTTTTCAATAAGGCCGAAGCTCCTCCTATTGATAGCAGATAAATAACAAAACTCGACATAAATGGTGCTGCTGCCCGCATACATGGGTATGTAGCCCGTGTAGGTTTTGGGATTACACGTATCAAAAACCAAATGGTTGATGTTATGCCCATTGTAATGAATAAAATTTTATGCCATGCTTTCGACAATGAAATTTTTTTTAACTGTTTAGGTAAATGGTTAATTCTCATAAGTCAATTTTCTAACTGGTTCAATTTTTGGATCTGAAAAAGATTAATTGTGGGAACATTGGGTATGTAGTATGATTTTATTCGTATTTTAAATGCAATAGTTCTACTACATATCTTATGAATTATACATTTGCTTATATTTATATAAATGTTCTGCAATGTAAAAAAATAATTACAGTTATTAGGGGTTTGCAATGTTCAATTGATAGTGTATATGTGTATATTGTATAGCAAATAATTCATTTTTGTGTATTTTATGATATATGTTTGTTTTTTGTACTTAACATGAATAAACTTTTAGCTTTTATTTGTTGTATAAAAAAAGATTCGTTTTATAAATAACCTGAACTCGAAATTTTAAATCGAACTCAGGTAAATAGAATTGATTTATGAACAAAACAATCATTTTTGAAGACTTAGGGGTAGGAGAGTATAAGCAAATATGGGATTATCAGGAAAAGCTAATGCAACGGGTAATTTCTCAGAAGAATAAAAAGAAGAATGAGGATGAAGCTGAGTCGGATAATTATTTATTGTTTGTTGAACATCCTCATGTGTATACTTTAGGCAAAAGCGGCAGTGAGCAAAATCTTCTACTTAACTATATTCAGTTGCAGGCTGAGCATGCATCGTTTGTTCGAACAAATCGCGGTGGCGATATAACGTACCATGGCCCGGGCCAAATTGTTGGCTATCCAATATTCGATCTCGAAAATTTTGGAATTGGCTTACGAAAATACATCGAATTGATTGAAGAGGCAGTTATTTTAGTACTTGCCGAATATGGCCTTACAGGCCGGCGCGATAATAAAGCCACAGGAGTTTGGATTGATGCAGATACGCCCAATGCCCGAAAAATTTGTGCTATTGGAGTAAAAAGCTCACGCTATGTAACCATGCACGGTTTTGCCTTAAATGTTAATACCGATTTGCGTTATTTTCAGCATATAAATCCCTGTGGGTTTACCGATAGGGGAGTAACATCACTTGAAAATGAGCTAAAACAAAAAGTTGATATCGATAAGGTTAAAGCTGTTGTGTTGCAAAAAATACTCAAAGTATTTGGAGCTTCAAGGTCTTAAAAGCTTCTTTGTATTAGTAATAATAATCGTATTCCATAGGGATGTAGGTTATTGAGTCAAGCGGATAGTTTCCTTCGGTAAGTGTCATTGTACTCGAGGTATAACCTGCAACAATTCCTACTCCGTTTTCGATATTTGAAAAAACAGGAACCGGTTCGGCAAAAAACTGATCGTTGTACCATTGTTGGGCATACATCGATTTTAAATAAAGATAAGCTTCACGGGTAATCGTCGATAATTTTACTTCGACGCTGAGAAACTCTCCGGGTTTTTCAACGAGGTTTTGGCGTTGATCAGTATTCTCGTAAAAATAATCAGTCATTGCAGTAAACGCAATTTCGTATTCTTTGCCTTCAATAAGCTCATCGGTAAATATGTTGTAGTTGTTATTGGGTGAGCTGAATAAAATGTCGTTTGGGTCGTTGTTGTTTGTCAATATCGGATCCGATGAGTTTATTGTTCCGGAGTTTTCTCTTGTGTAAACATATATTGTGTCAGTCTGAATGGGTTGGGCGATGTAGTTTGATTTGTCCTGAATTGTTCCGTATGTTCGCTTAAACGATAAGCGATAATAATTTTCTTCGTTTTGTTTGTCGTTAAATTTTGTTTTTACGATATACTCAATCGATTTTCCACCATAGTCGTTTGTGCTTGTGTTTGTTTGCGAAATAAGCGATGTGATGTTTATTGCACGCGGTATTGTAGTTTCGCCCGATGCTTTACCGTAAGTTGGGTGTGTTACTTCAATTCTATAGGTTTTTCCTTCGGAGGCACGTGTTGTTACTGTCCGGTATATACTGTCGGCAGCGTTATTATATTCATCGTACCAATAATAGTCATCTTCATTTTTTTCGATTTTGTAGGGTTTAAGTTTTTCGGTTTCAACACCGTCAACAAATAAAACAACTTGAGCATTGTTAATCCAAACAAAGGGCTTTTCGGTACCCGGTATAGACTTAGTGAGCGATACCGAAACTTCGATTAAGCTGTCGGCTTGTACAAAGCTGCTGAGCACAATTTTGGGTTCTAAATCGTCTGAATCAAATTCCAGCACTTTTTCGCATGACAAAAGCACAAGGCTTATGAGCAGGATGATGATATATTGAAGTATTTTTTTCATGATGGTATTTTTTAAAATTTGAATGAATAGGATATTGACGGGATAAGAGGAAAAAGGCTAAATTGAATGAGTTGAGTTTTAGGTTCCTCAATCATTGTTAATTCTCCGGTTTTTTCGTCTATTTCGTATTCTCCGCCATCGGATTCCCACGATAAGAAAAATGGATTTTTTCGGTTGTAGCCGTTGTATACCGAAATGCTCCAGGTTCGGATTCCTCGTTTACGTTTTTTATGAAAATTCATGCCTATATCCATACGATGATATGCCGGCATGCGATAATTGTTCCGGCTTGTAATTTGTTTAATATTATTCCAGTTGTTTGTTTCGGTATTGGGTATGTTTGCGGGTTTGTATTCCATAATTGCCAGAGTAACAGCATTTCCGGTTCCGTATACCCACGATCCGCCAATGTCGAAATTTTCGCTAAACTCGTGAGTAAGTGCAATGCTTATATCGTGTCGGCGGTCGTATTTTGCCGGAAAAGGATTGCTAAAATTCAGATTATCGAATAAGCGTTCGGTTTTTGACCATGTGTAGCCTATCCATCCTGTTGTTTTTCCAAGCGTTTTTTCAAGCATTACTTCTGCTCCGTACGACCAGCCGTCGCCTTTTTCGACTTTAGTTTCCCAATTGCTGGCACTGCCCATAAACGATGCTCCTTCTTTATATTCGATAAGATTTTTCATGGTTTTATAGAATCCCTCAAAAGTCAGATTAATGCCTTTGGGTAGATTGATAGCAGTACCTAAAGCTACTTGATCGGAAATTGGCGGTTCGAATTTTTTAGTTACCGGCAGCCACAAGTCGGTGGGCATGCTTATTCCGCTTGTAGTAAGCAAGTGTACATGCTGCGCCATGCGCGAGTACGATGCTTTTAAAGCCCAGTTTGGTGTAGCTTTGTAGCGCGCCGACAATCGGGGTTGAGGGCGTACATAGTTCACACCTTCGACCATAAAAACCGAAAGGTGTACTCCGGCATTGATGTTGAAATTGTTGTTTATAGTTATTTCGTCTTCAATAAAGAAATCAATTTCGTTAGCGTCGATTTCATCATTTTTAAACTGATCGGCCAAATCGAGAGATTCAAGATCAATGTCGATACTCTCAAAATTAATAGCAAGTACACCCGGACTAAAGGTGTGGTAAATGTAATTTGATCCGAACTTTATTGCATGATTGGGATTTGGGTAATAATCAAAATCAATTTTGGCAGTCCAGTCGCGTATGCCTGAGTAATATCTGAAAACGTCGGAAATTTTTTCTTTTTTGATTAAATCTTCGTTTACAAATTCAGTTTTTACATCAAAAATGTATTTGCTATAGGTAAGGGTAGTATTACTGAAAAGTTTTTTGTTTATAAGATAATTCCACCGCAACGATGCAATTCTGTTTCCCCAGCTTAACGAAAAAAGATTGCTGCTTTTTTGTTTTTGCAGGGTATTGTCTTCGTCGCGGTATTCGTCGGTTTCGTCGAAGCCTCCGTATCCTTTGTCTTTGCCCAGATATCCGCTTAAATACAATCGGCTTCTGTCGTTAAAAATGTGGTTTACTTTTAAATTATAATCATGAAAAAAAGCACCACCTTTTACCTTTGCCCCATCCTCCATGCTGTTAATGCGCATAAAAATGGGTTTCGATAAAATGTCGAGATATGTACGCCTGCCCGAAATCATAAACGAGGTTTTATCTTTTACAATAGGGCCTTCAAGCATGAGTTTCGATGAAATGATACCAATTGAAAAATCGCCTTTAAACTCTTTCATGTTTCCGTCTTTCATGCTAATATCAACAACCGACGACAGACGGCCTCCAAAGCGCGAGGGGAAACCCCCTTTATACAGTTTTACCGTTTTGATGGCATCGGGGTTGAAAACTGAGAAAAATCCCAGTAAGTGGCTTGCATTGTATACCGGCACTCCGTCGAGTAAAAACAAATTTTGGTCGGGGCCGCCGCCACGTACATAAATTCCGCTTGTGCCTTCGGTGCCGCTTTGTACCCCTGGAAGCAACTGTATTACTTTTAATACATCGGCTTCGCCCATAATAACCGGTATGCTTTTGAGTTTTTGTATGGGCACATCAATTACGCTCATTTGGGTTTCTTCAACTTTGTTAATGCGGTTGCCAATTACGGTAACTTCTTTTAATTGGTCGGTTTCGGGGGTTAGATAAATATGTAGTGTTGTATCGCTTTGCAAATCAATTTCAAATTCCTGTTGGGTATATCCCACAAACGATGCCACTAAATGTATTTTGCCCTGAGATAAACTCAGACTATAAAAACCATATGTGTTGGCAGTGGTTCCCTGTAATGTGTTTTTGTTGTAAATGTTCGCATTTATAAGGCGTTCGCCCGATTCTTTGTCGCTTATGTATCCGCTTATTGTTATTCGTTGCGAAAAACCATAAAAGCCTGCAATGATAAATATGATTAGTAAGAGGTATTTTTTCATCAGAATTGTGTGTGTGGTTTATACTTGTTTTTGTGTTTTAATAAGTATTCAATCATTATGTTTTATTACAATACAAAGTAAGTAAATTCCATTTGTGTTGTAATTTTCGTTGATTTAATTTTCACTATTTCAATACATTTTTTTTACGCTTTTTATTTTTCTGAATGTTTTAAAAAAAATGTTACCCCGTCATTTTATTAAATTTTAGCTGTTTTATTTGGTTTGATGTGTGTATTACAGATTTTTTCTACCATAATTACTTATTTTTTTACCTTGTAAGTATCAATATTTATTTCCTTTACAAAAGAAAAAATTCACGCAAAAAACCATAAGCTTTTGAGTATGGACTGAGTTGAATATTTACAATATTCTGAAACAAAAAAATAGTCAGAATACATAATAGGTAGTGAATTTTATAAGTTTGTATGTTATTGTACAAACTATTTGTGCGAAAATTGTTGTTCAGTAGTTATATTAATAGGTATTTGATTAGAATGAGTAAGCTGTCTCTGATTTCAGAAGGCAGCTTGCTTTTTTTTACACATATTCGACAAAAACTTTTTTGAAAAATTTATCTTCTAAAAGTTTAACAATTCGTTTAATAACTGTTTTTCTGATTTCAATTTCAACCGGTTGGTCAGGATCCTGATGTGCCCAGTTAATTCGAGTGCCTACCAATAAATATATAATATCGTTTTCGAGCAAGCGCTTTACAATTTCGTCGGCAGGAGTATTTTTTAATCTGGTTTCCGAAGAGTAATTTTCTAAAATCTCTTCAATTTTACCAATTGTTAAAATGCCTTCGGTAACCAGGTCAAACCCCTCGAGTACCGAAACGGGCGGAATTGTTGGATCGGATTGCTGCAGAGTTTTTATTTTACGGTCTAAACCCCGGGCAACAATTTCGGCAGTTGTACCGCCACATATTATTTTTGGCCCTTCAAAATCATTTATGTGATTAATAAATTTTTTGTCTTTTACCTTATAAAACGGAGGGCCTGTAATGAGCATTGTGCGCCGTGGTTTTCGAAAATAAATCACTCCACAACTGGTATCGTCTTTTAGTTCATAGTGGTCGTTCATTAATGCACGATTAACAATTTTTCGAGCCAGTTTTGTAGCCGAAATTTTGGGCTGATTTTCGATGATTTTTGTTATATATTCAAAAATTATATCGTTACCCCATCCCATGGTATATTTTTTCGAATCGATACCCGATTGGCTCACACCGTCGGTATAAAAAATGATGCGGTCTTCTTTTTTTGCTTCAAATTCCATGCATCGAATAATTTTCCCCGTATTTGCAACATCGAGTTCATAAATTTTTTTGGGTTTGAAGCGATTTTTCCCGCGTAATAAAATAACCGGGGGATTGTCGTAGTTGATAATTTTTACTAATCCGTTTTTTTCAATTTCGATAACAGTAAATGTAGCATAATTCGGTTTATCAGCCGATTTTGGCAGGGCATCCATAATAATTCGGGCAGCTATTTCGGGCTTGGTATGGAAACTCGAATAACTTAGTGCCATGGCAGCAGTTAATGTAGCCAGTACACTGGCTTTAATTCCGTGTCCGGCACCATCCGACAGCACAAGTATTTTTCGTTCTTCTTCGGGTAATTGTTTCGAAATAAAAACATCGCCGCTTACTTCCTCTCCTTTAGGACGTAATTGCTGAATTTCAATTTCGGTATAGTATGTTAGTTGCTTATTGCTCATTGTGTGTTTTGTACCTTACTCTTTTTGATTTATGTCGATATCGTATTTTTGGGCTTCAATAATTGAGTGAAGTAACTCTTCGGTTTGTGCTGCATTTTCGCCAAGTAAATAAGCAATTTCCTGAACAGTTTTCAGATTTTTGCGGTTAACTTCGCGTGCACGTTCAATTATTTCGGCACGTTCGAGCATTGGTGCCGACATATCGCGTATAATTGCCCCGGCAATTTTATTGCGGGTAATGGTCATTACATTTACCGAAAGCAATTTGTTTTGATACCGTATGTCACGTTCGAGCAAACTTTCGCCCGACTCGATAATTGATCGAAACATTTCGCTAATAATTTCAGGCACCAGCATTTCGAGATTTGCACCATGTAAGCCGGGAATAGTTTCAAAAAGCTCCTCATTTTCTTCGCCAAACATACGTGCAAAACCCAAATTGCTGTCAAGTATTTTTAAATTTTCGTCAACCAGTACAATCCCCGAACGGATTTTTTGCAGCATTTTCGACGATATTTCTTTATCCTGCTCGGCTTTTATAAGTTGCTTTTGAACTTTTTTACGCTCGCTAATATCAATTATCCAGCATACTATTCCTGTTATTTTACCTTCCGAATCGTACATGGCTGCTTTATTGATAATTACATCATGTTTTTGTTCGTTTGCGCACAAAATATTGTTCTCGTAAAACTGATTGTTGCCGTTATTCATTATATCGGCATCTTTAAACTGCAACACGTCAGCCATTTCGGATGGTACAATATCAATGATTCGTTTGCCAATAATTGTCGATTTTGAGTTTCCTGTAATATTTGCAAAGGTTTCGTTACAGGCTATTATTTTACCGCCGGGCTCACGACAAAAAACAGGAATGCTCAACAAATCAATTATTTGCACATATAATTCGGGGCTTTCGGCTCTAATGTTTTCAAATATTTTATTTGCCATAATGTTGATCTTATTAATGCATCATAAAATACTTAAATTGATGATGATAATCAATTTTTTTTTTACCTGTAAGTATATTTTGTAAAAATGCTTAGGTGTGAAATTATATTTCAGGGAGCAATTGTTTATGTATACTGCTTGTATGGTAGCTCAGCTATTAAATATTTTGTATAGGTAAATACCATACTTGTTTTTAAAACCGTTACTTTTGAATAAAAATAAAATAAATTAACACCTATGTTTCCTCAAATCGACATGTTATCGCAAACATATCCGGGTAAATTGTTGTTAATTGCCGGGCCCTGTGTCATCGAAAACGAGCAAATGGCTTTCGATATTGCTCAGCATTTAAAGCAAACAGCACTTCGCTACGATATTCCCTTTATATTTAAAGCTTCGTACCGAAAAGCGAATCGTTCACGTATCGATTCGTTTACCGGAATTGGTGACGAAAAAGCTCTGAACATACTGCGCGACATCCGCAAAACCTTGTCGGTGCCGGTTATTACCGATATTCATAGTGTTGCCGAGGCTCAAATGGCTGCCCGGTATGTTGATGTTTTACAAATTCCGGCATTTTTATGCCGTCAAACCGATTTACTTGAGGCTGCAGCCAAAACAGGCAAAGTTGTAAATATTAAAAAAGGGCAGTTTTTATCGGCCGAAGCAATGAAATTTGCTGTTGAAAAAGTCAGAAACAACACAAATCAAGATGTAATGCTTACCGAGCGAGGAACAAGTTTTGGATATTCTGATTTAATCGTTGATTTTAGAAGCATACCCGAAATGAAAAAAAATAACTGTCCGGTAATTGTTGATATTACACACTCGCTGCAGCAGCCTAATCGGCCCAACGGTGTAACAGGCGGCCAGCCACAATTGATTGAAACAATTGCTCGCGCAGCGGTTGCCTGTGGTGCCGATGGTGTTTTTGTCGAAACACATCATAATCCGGCTATTGCAAAATCTGACGGGGCAAATATGCTCCCCTTACATTTAATTGATAATTTAATTTCGAATCTTGTAAAAATTAAACAACTTATTGAAACTCTTGATCATGAGTAATGCGTCTCAAAACTAAGTATACTTGATATACCTGCTGCTTGTTTTGTTGTTGCTTTTAAATTGTTTGTATGCAGAGTATTACAGGTTGATGCTGATAGTTTATATTAAAAAACCGAACGTTTTTTGTTATAAAAAAATATAAATAATGCCCTTGGTCATTTCTTTTCTGGTTTTTTTCAACGAAATTATACCTGAATCAAAAAATTACATCCTTATACACGACTTAATATGCGAGTTTTATTTCAAATTCATTATAATACGCAATGGGGAGAAAATATATGCCTGATAGGCCAATGCAGCGAATTAGGAAGCTGGGATCCTCAAAAAGCATTATCTCTTGAGTATGCAGGTAATGGCTATTGGCAAATCGAAATCGATTTAAAAAACGATGTACGTACTCAATATAAGTACATAGTTAAAACCCATGGCGATAATGTGTTGTGGGAAGGTGGTAACAACAGAATGCTTAATCTTGTAAAAAAATCAAAATACACAGTTATTCACGATTTTTGGCATCCGCAAACCGATATTGATGCCGTATTTTCAAGTAAAGTTTTTACCTCGGTACTTATGAAACCGCATACACTGCAAGGTTTTAAAACAAAGCCGTCGAAAAGGATGCTTATTTTTACAATGTATGCTCCACGAATTGAACCCGGCAAAAAACTCGGAATTACAGGAAATTGTAAGGAACTTGGAAACTGGGAAAAACCGCTTGTAATGGATAACGAAGATTATCCCTTGTGGAAAATAACTCTCGATATTGAAAAGGTTCGGAAACCTGTTATTTATAAATATGTAATTATTGACAGCCAAACAGGGCAAATCGATATGTGGGAGCACGGACCGGAACGAAAAATTCTTTTCAACTTACTCGATTACACCGAAATTTGTTTTATACAAAACGACGAAAAGTTTAGATATTCGACAGGAAATTGGCGCGGCGCTGGCGTGGCCGTTCCTGTATTTTCGCTACGTACTGCCGATAGTTTTGGAGTAGGAGAGTTTAACGATATTAAGAAACTCGTTGATTGGTGTAATAAAACCGGAATGAAAATGATTCAGGTATTACCAATAAACGAAACCGTTGCAACACACTCGTGGCTCGATTCGTATCCTTATAAATCAATTTCGGTACTGGCGTTGCATCCTATGTATCTTAATCTCGAAAAACTTGGGAAACTTGATGATGAAAAACTTAATGATGAATTTGTGCTGGCAAAAGAGGTGCTGAATTCAAATTATCAGGTAGATTACGTAGAGGTTAACCGGATAAAATCCCGTTATTTTAAACTCATATTTGATCAAAACTGGCCAAAAGTTCAGAAAACTAAAGCATACAAAGATTTTTTTACAGCAAATAGTGAATGGCTAAAACCGTATGCTGCATTTTGTTATTTGCGCGACCGATACAAAACCAGCGATTTCAGAAAATGGGGTGAGTGGGCAAAATATAATCCGCTCGATATTGAAAAACTTGTCGATCCCAAACAAAAGCATTATCAACATATTGCAGTGCATTATTTTATTCAGTTTAATCTCGATAAACAATTGCGCGAAGCAGTTGATTATGCACACAAACATGGAGTGGCGCTAAAAGGCGATATTCCAATAGGTATTAGCCCTACAAGTATTGAGGCATGGACTAAACCAGAGCTTTTTAATCTGAATGCCCAGGCCGGTGCACCGCCCGATGATTTTGCTGTTTTGGGGCAAAATTGGGGCTTCCCCACTTATAATTGGGACATTATGGCTCGTGATGGTTTTGCCTGGTGGAAACAGCGTTTGAGTATGATGGCGAAATACTTTGATGCTTACCGTATTGACCATATTTTAGGATTTTTTAGGATATGGGAAATTCCTCTTCATGCAATTCATGGTTTGCAGGGCTACTTTAAACCTGCATTACCTCTTAAAACAAACGAAATTATGGATGCCGGAATTTGGTTTGATACCGACCGGTTTACAAAACCATATATCCGAAATCATTTTTTACACGATTTTTTTGGTGAATATACCACCGAAGTTAAAAAAATGTACCTCGATCAAACCGGAAACGACTCATACAGTCTTAAACCCGATTTTAATACTCAGCGTAAAATATATCAGTATTTTTTGGCCGGCGATAACGATGAAGGTCTTTCGGAAAAAAATGCTGTGATTCGCGACGGGCTAATGTCTTTATTAAACGAAATATTGTTTATTCGCGATCCGTATATCAAGGGAAATCCGGCATATCATCCCCGTATAGCTTTGCATTTTACATATTCGTATCGTGAACTCGATTATGAAACTAAATTAAAGCTCGACACCTTGTATATCGATTATTTTTACAAACGGCACGATGGGTTTTGGCGCGACGAAGCTCTGGCTAAACTCCCCTTTATTATAAATGCCGGAAATATGATGGTATGTGGCGAGGATCTTGGTATGGTTCCCGATTCGGTTCCGCCGGTAATGCGTCAGCTGAACATGCTCAGTCTCGAGATTCAAAGAATGCCTAAAAATCCGGATATCGAATTTGCTCATCCGGCAAATGCTCCGTATTTAAGTGTGTGTACCACATCAACACACGATATGTCGACATTGCGTGGCTGGTGGGAAGAGAATTCCGATAAAACAATACGCTTTTTTCATAATATTCTTGAACAAAACGGTAAACCACCGGTATATGCCGAACCCTGGATTTGCGAAATGATTATTCAGCAGCATTTGCAATCGCCGGCTATGTGGACTATTTTTCCTATTCAGGATTTGCTTGCTATTGATGGAGATTTGCGCTGGAATAAAACCGATAATGAACGAATTAATGTTCCAAGTGACGAAAAAAATAAATGGTGTTACCGAATGATTCTTTCGCTTGAGGATTTGATTGATGCCAACGATTTTAATGAAAAACTCGATCAGTTAATTACACATTCGAACCGTAATAGGGGTATGTAGTTCAAAAATTACTGTGTTTTGAAGGCTTTTGAAAAAAATGACATACAAAAAACAAAATGTGCTTTAGTAAATACAATACTTACAGTGGTATCGGTGGTTGGATTTCCGGTATTGTTTGTATCTGTTTTCCGATCGCTCAAAATTGATAATTACCGGCTTATAATAGCACATTCGGTAGTATACGCTGTTGCACTCGTAACAAGCATATTGCGAAATAAACTATGCTATAGGTCAAAAACCCTGATTATTGTCCTCTTTGCTTTTGCTTTAGCAATTATCGATTTGGCAAACAACGGATACGCAAGTTCATCGAGCTTATGGTTATTAACAGCAATAATTATTACTGCACTTTTTTATAATGTGCAAAGCAGTATTATTGCCAGTGTTTTTGCAGCCTTTATATTTGCTGTTTTCTTTTTTTTGTACCAAACGGGGCTCGTTCGGTATGATATAAGCGATGTTAGTAACAGCTATATTGGAATCAATATTTCACTTCGATATATGATAATCCTTTTGTCGGGCTTAATGCTTGCTTTTGGAATAAATCATATTCAAAAGCAATTACTGAATAGTATCGATTCGTTAACCGATCAGAAAAAGCATCTTAAGCGAGTTGCCAAAAAGCTTCGAAAAGAAATAAAAATCCGTAAAAAATCAGAAGCACTGGCAATCCAGAACGAGAAAAATTTCAGAAACATTTTCGAAACAAGTTCTGATGCTATATTAATTATAAATACCGAACGTAAAATTGTTGATTTTAATCCGGCATTTTTTTCGCTTTCGAAATATCCCGAAAATCAATAGTTGAATTTTGATTTGATTGATTTGATTTCGGAAAGCGAAACAGATTAAATACGCCAATTCAAATTCGATGAGGATGATTTTCCCCGGCGTTTTGTATTTAAGTTTGTCGACAGCCAGCAAAAAGTAATCAGTCTCGATTGCAGCACCAGTAGAATAAAATATAACGATAAAAATTCGCTATTACTTATTATTCGCGATATTACTGAGATAAAAAATCGTGAAAAAGCCAATTATCAAATTGCAATTTCTGCCGAAGAAAAAGAGCGTGCCCGGCTCTCAAAAGAATTGCACGATGGACTGGGACCTTTGCTTTCAGCATTAAAAATTTATCTCGACATTTTATACACTTCACCAAACGATAAAGAAGTAATTAAACGAATAAATTTCACTTTAGACGAATCGATAAAAACCGTAAAAGAGATTTCGAACAATTTGAGTCCTTATATTTTAGAAAACATGGGGCTTACAAAAGCTCTTGAATCCTTTATTGAACGTATAAAGTTTAAAACAGATATTAAAATCAGTTATAAAAGCAACATTATCCAACGATTAAATTCAGATATTGAAATATCGGTATATCGATTTGTTTCGGAATTGATTAATAATACATTAAAACATGCACAGGCAAATAGTGTGGAAATTTTGTTGCAGCAAACGGCCGAAACAATAAACATAGTGTACGCCGATGATGGAGTTGGATTTGATTATTCGGATCAGAAAATTGCCCGCAAGGGAATTGGTTTGTATAATTTAAAAAGCCGTATCGAAAATATAGGAGGTACTGTAAAAATTAAAACTGCATTGGGTAAGGGAGTAAAGGTCGAAGCAATTATTTATTTATAAAACATGTGGTATGAACAAACAAGCTCTTTCGGTATTTATTGTTGATGATCATGATTTGTTTCGTGAAGGAGTTAAATATGTGCTGTCGAAATCAGAAAAGTACACTATTATTGGCGAAGCAGCCAATGGCGTTGAATTTTTAGAAAAAATAAGCAGTGTGTTGCCTGACGTTGTTTTGATGGATATTGATATGCCTGCAATGAATGGTTTTGAGGCAACACAGCGTGCTGTTTCTTTATATCCGCACATAAAAATTATTGTATTGTCGATGCATGGTGATCAGGGGCATTATCAAAAAATGACCGAATTGGGAGTAAAAGGCTTTGTGCTAAAAGACTCGGGGAGCTCGCAGTTGCAACTTGCTATTGATGAGGTATGTGCAGGCCGTAATTATTTTTCGCAAGAGCTTCTTTTGAATATTATTTTAAATAAAGAGCAAAGCCCCCACGGAAAAAAAATGATTGAACAATTCGATATATCGCAACGCGAAATTGATATACTGGAGTTGATGTGCAAAGCAAAAACCAACAAGCAAATTGCCGATGAATTATTTATTAGCCCAAAAACAGTTGAAGGGCATAAAGCAAAATTGATGCAAAAAACCGATACTTCAAATTCGGTGGCTTTAGTATTGTTTGCCATTAAAAACCATCTGATTGAGTTGTGATGTTTTTACATATTATCCGGGAATATGCAAACATCCCTCTTTGCATTCAGTAAGAATTTTTTTCACATCGCCCGGGGCAACTCTTCCATGTACTTTATCGCCTACCATTACTACAGGAGCCAAACCGCAGGCTCCCACACACCGTAATGCGCTTAGCGAGAATTTTCCATCGGCAGTAGTTTCTCCAACATCAATTCGTAATTGACGTTTAAGTTCGTCGAGAACTTGCTCGGCACCCCTTACAAAGCAGGCAGTACCCATGCATACCGAAATAGGAAACTCGCCTTGTGGCAACATTGTAAAAAACGAATAAAAGGTAACAACACCATAAACTTTTGCGCTTGATGTGTTAAGCTCTTTGGCTATAAGCTCCTGCACTTCGGCCGGCAAATAACCCAGTTTGTTTTGCACCTGATGAAGCACATTAATTAATTCGTGTTCGTTATTATCAAAGCTTTTGCAAACTTCTTTTATTGTTGTATTCGCGTATTCCGACAGTTTTACTTTTGGCATGATTTACATTTTTTTATTCAACGATATCCAGTTTTTACACTTGCATTTAATCTTCTTGTTCAAATACCTTACTGCGATCGAAATAACTGGTATGCAACAACTGGTGAGCTTTATGGCTCATTGGTTTTCCCAAATACTCTTCGTACAGTTTAACGATATACGGATTTTCGTGTGATTTTCTAATTGTTTTCATTCCGTCTTCTTTATAAATAGCCATTTGGCGTTTTTTCAGAATTTCGGAATTGCTGTGGTGATATGGTTGTCCGCCGCCACCAATACACCCGCCGGGGCAACTCATTATTTCGATAGCATGGAAATGCGATTTTCCGCTTTGAATATCTTCAAGTAATTTTCGGGCATTTCCCAGTCCGTGTGCAATGCCAATATTAATTGGTAGTCCGTCAAAATCGATGGTTGCTTTTCGAACACCTTCCATTCCTCGTAATTCGTTAAAATCGATTTTTGGTAATGATTTTTTAGTATGGAGTTCGTATGCAGTTCGTATTGCAGCTTCGATTACTCCGCCAGTAGTGCCAAAAATAACACCGGCACCGGTTGATTCGCCCAGAGGCATATCAAACTCTTCGTCGGGCAGTGATGTAAAATTGATGTTGCTGAGTTTAATAAGCGAAGCCAGTTCGCGGGTAGTTATTGCATAATCAACATCGGGATTTCCGTCAACTGCAAACTCTTCGCGGCCACATTCGTATTTTTTAGCAACACAGGGCATAATCGACACCACAACTAAATCTTTGCGATCGATTTTTTGTTTTTCGGCAAAATAGTTTTTTGCAATTGCACCAAACATTTGTTGAGGCGATTTTGCTGTTGAAGGAATATCGGTCATTGACGGAAAATGATGTTCGAAAAACTTAACCCAAGCGGGGCAACATGAGGTAAGAATCGGGAGTTTTACCTCTTTGTCGCCTGCCAGATAACGTTCGAGGCGGTTAAGGAGTTCAGTTCCTTCTTCCATAATTGTTAAGTCGGCAGCAAAGTCAGTGTCAAACACAAAGTCGAATCCAAGCCGGCGTAATGCAGCGACCATTTTTCCGGTTACCAAGGTTCCGGGTTCAAGACCAAACGATTCGCCCAGTGCGGCACGTACAGCCGGAGCAGTTTGTACAACCACAGTTTTCGATGGGTCGGATAAAGCACGAATAACAGCCGGAGTATGATCAACCTCGGTAAGTGCGCCGGTGGGGCATACTGCAACACACTGTCCGCAGTAAGTGCAGGCCGAGTGATCGAGGTTTTCTTCGAAAGCAGGGGCAACCACAGCATGAAAACCCCGGTTTATGGCCGATAGTACACCTACTGTTT
>CAZARW010000040.1:0-7766 GCA_964487645.1 uncultured Prolixibacteraceae bacterium | reverse complement strand
GCATTTATCAATGTCGCGAATTATTGCCGGCGATGTATCTTTTCGGTATTCCGATTTTTCGCCTTCGAAATGAATTTCGCGTATTCCCATTTTTTGTGCCAGATCCTGCAGTTCGCAGTCGCCCGATTTTGTACATGTAAGGCATTCGTAGGGGTGATCAGAAATAAGCAATTCGGTAATGGTTCGCCGGGCATTGATAACCCTCATGTTGTGAGTGTTTATAATCATGCCTTGTTCGGCCTGAGTAACACACGAGGGAGCAAGGTTTCTTCGGCCTTCAACCTCAACAACACAAACTCTGCATCCTCCGGGTTTGTTTTCGATACCCATATCGTCGAGTTTCATATGGCACAGAGTAGGAATATGAACGCCAATTTTTTTAGCGGCATCGAGTATTGTAGTGCCTTTATCTACTTCAACGGTTTTGTTATCTATAGTGAGTGTTATTTTTTCCATTTCTATTTAGTTTCGAAGATATTATACAATATTTATTGCTTTGAATTTGCATTTTTGGAAACACACTCCACATTTAATGCAAAGCGATTGGTCGATATAATGCGGTGCTTTTCGTTCGCCCGATATTGCTCCAACAGGGCAGTTTCGGAAACACAATGTGCAACCGGTACACATTTCGGGGTCGATTTCATATTTTAATAAATCTTTACACTGGCCGGCCGGGCATCGTTTATCGTTTACGTGGGCAAGGTATTCGTCGTAAAAATTATTGAGCGTTGACAGTACCGGGTTGGGCGATGTTTGCCCCAAACCACAAAGCGATGTGTCTTTTATTACATTACTGAGCAGTTTAAGCCTTTCTAAATCTTCGAGTGTGCCGTTTCCTTTAGTAATTTTATCGAGTATTTCGTGTAAGCGTTTATTCCCTATTCGGCAGGGTGTGCATTTACCGCACGATTCGTCAAGCGTAAATTCGAGGTAGAATTTTGCAATTGATACCATGCAGTCGTCTTCATCCATAACAATCATTCCGCCCGATCCCATCATCGATCCGGATGCTATCAGATTGTCGTAATCAATTTTTATGTCGAGGTCTTTTTCGGTAAGACATCCGCCCGATGGTCCACCGGTTTGTACTGCTTTAAATTTTTTTCCGTTTCGGATACCACCGCCAATATCAAAAATTACTTCGCGCAGAGTAATTCCCATGGGTACTTCAATAAGCCCCACATTGTTTACTTTTCCGGCAAGTGCAAATACTTTGGTTCCGGCCGATTTTTCGGTTCCGATGCTTTTGAACCATTGAGCTCCTTTTTGGATAATTACCGGTATATTGGCAAATGTTTCAACATTGTTTACGTTGGTGGGTTTGCCAAAATACCCCGAAACTGACGGAAATGGGGGTTTAAAAGTTGGCTCTCCGCGCAAACCTTCCATAGAGTGAATCAGAGCAGTTTCTTCGCCACAAACAAATGCGCCGGCTCCGTAACGTAATTCAATATCAAAATTAAAAGTACTTCCGAGTATTTCGTTTCCCAGCAGTCCATACTCGCGGGCTTGAAGCAGGGCTGTTTTTAAACGGTTTATGGCTAAAGGGTATTCGGCTCTGATGTATACAATTCCTTTTGATGCACCAATGCAATATCCGCAAATTGCCATGGCTTCGATGACCGAGTGAGGGTCGCCTTCGAGAATTGAACGATCCATAAATGCTCCTGGGTCGCCTTCGTCGGCATTACACACAACATATTTCTCGGATCCGGGGCTTTTGCTTGTGAGTTCCCACTTTAAACCTGTGGGGAATCCACCACCACCTCTTCCGCGTAAACCCGATTGTTTTATTATGTCGGTTACTTGTTCGGGGCTCATGCCTGACAGCGATTCACCTAAAGCCTGGTAACCATCGCGTGCAATGTATTCATCAATGTTTTCGGGGTCGATAAAACCACAGTTTCGCAAAGCAATACGGACTTGTTTTTTGTAGAAATCGATTTTCGACGAATCGCTAACGTGGTAATCGTTTTTTGGATTTTTATACAGTAACCTGTGTAGTGGACGTCCCTTTATAATATGTTCTTCAACAATATCGGTGGCATCGCCTGGTTTTACACTTGTATAAAAGGTGTTGTCGGGTACAATTTTTACGATTGGACCTTTTTCGCAAAAACCAAAACAACCGGTTTTGATTATTTTTACTTCGTTTTCGAGATTGTGACCCTCGATTTCGTTTTGCAGGTTTTTAATAATTAAATCCGACTGAGAAGCGATACAGCCGGTACCACCGCAAACCAATATGTGAATTTTGTTTTTACTCATTCCTTTGTTTTTTGGGCATCTGGTTTATTGGTCTATTGTTTTGTAATTTACCGGAATAACTCCATCAACAAGTTCTCCTTTCATTATATGGTTTTCGATAATTTCGATTACTTTTTTTCGATTAACAAAGCCATATACAACCGGATCTTCGCCCGGTATAATTACTTCGATTGTTGGTTCAGCATAGCAATATCCCATACAACCTGTTTGGGTTACAATACCGTCGAGTCCCCTATAATCGAGTTCGTCAATTATGGTGTTCATAATTTCTTTTGCACCCGAAGCAATTCCACATGTAGCCATTGCTACTTTAATTTGTACAACTTTATCCGATTTGTCGCTTTGTTCTCTGAGCTTCATCTTTTGCTGTACATCGTTTTTGATTTTTTTTAAGTCGGCAAGTGATTTTACTTTCATGTGATTTATTTTAGTTGTATACCCTATTGCAAAAATAATGAATTAGACGATATTTCGCTACTTGAGAGTAGCTTCAATAAGCATTAGATTTTCATTAATAATGCTTTTAATTTCTTTAATAATTTCGGGTAAGTGCAGGGGAACTCCTTCGAGTTCATTTTTCAGTTCAAACGAGTCGATATCAAAATCGCTAAGAGGGGTTGAGTGGGTATATATGAAACGAATATCAGGTTCGGATGCAAAAAGAATTGTAAGTGTACCGGCAATGTCGCCCATTATTGGCCTATCGATATGCGAATGCGAAAAAACCGCTTTTACAATTGTTCCTTTACCTTTTTCAGAATGTATGTTTAATGATCCGCCTGCTTGTTTTGCACTTTGCTCAAAAAGCGGGATACCAAGGCCTACATTTCGGGTGCTTTGTGTAGTAACATACGGATTGGTAATGCTTTGCAGCATTTGCTCTTCCATTCCGTCGCCATTATCTTTTATTTCAATTGAGTACACGTCGTTTTGAATGCTTTCTTCAACAAGTATTTCAATTGTCGATGCATTGGCTTTTATCGAGTTTTGTGCAATGTCGAGTATATGCAGTGAGAGTTCTTTCATTATTTGTAGTGTATAATTTTTTATTTTCTTTTATGTGTACATAATACTTCTGTTGTTTTTGTTATGCAATGCCATGCGCAGTTCGGTAAACGTTGGAGTTTCAATAAAAAAAACCGAAAATCCGCTTCCGATTTGCCCGGGCATGTGTGCGTCTGAGCTTTGAATAAGGTTGATGTTGCCGGGGATTTTATCAGATTTAGTCCAATCGTTAACACAGGCATTCTTTGATATTTCGAGTGCGTCAATGCTCAAGTCGGGGGGGATTATTCCGAGTTGGCTTAAAATCCCATTGTAAGGTCTGTCGATATGTGCCGGTATAAAAATACCTCCAAGTTGATGGACTTTTTTTTCGATTTGATGGATATTAGCTGTGAGTGCATTTATGAGTAGCCATTTTTCTTCGTCAACAATCATTTCATCTTTGTCAACTACTATTTGTTCTCCAAAAAGGTCGGGGTTGTTTTCAATTTTTTGCAGGTGTTTGTCGATGTAATTCTGAAAAGTATTGAGTTGATGTAGATTTTCAAAAAGTGTTAAACAATGCACCTCTTCTTTTGAATTAACTTCGGCTCCGCATATAACCCAAATGTTGTTTTCTTTTCCGATTTGTTGTACCAGAGGAGCTTGTTTAGTGCTGTTGTGGTCGGTAATTGCAATAATGTCGAGGCCTTGTTTTTTCGAGGCTTCGATAATGTTGCGGGGGCTCATTTCGAGGCTTCCGCATGGCGATAACAGTGAATGTATATGTAAATCGGCTTTATATTTTTTCACAGTGTATTGTTCATTTGCTGTTTGTGCAATTACTTGTTTATCATTTGATGAATTTTAGCTGTAAGTTCAAAGGTGTTTTGTTTGCTTCCAAGTATCGCAATATTTTCGTCAATTGCTTTTTCAATAACTTCGGCAGGGGGTTCGATGCTTTTTACGAGTACAATACAGGCCAAATCGCGTAGCGAGGCAATTGCTACTACATTTAGGTGGTTTTGCAGTGTAATCCACACGTTGCCTTGCTGAGCATTTCCCATAACATCGCTCAGCAAATCCGATACATAACCACCGGTGATTGTGTTTTGGAGTCCTGAATTTCCGGTAAAAATTTTCAGGTTTGTTTTTATAGCCAATTCGTTTACAGTCATTTTTATATTTTTCTAAAGTGTGTGATAAAAATTAATTACTGGTTTCGTTTTTAGCGCCAATTTTTGAGCAATCGGGGTCGAAACGTTTTTCGCCCCATTTTTTTTCCATTCGGTCAAATGCTTTTTGGGGCGATACTTTATTGTTTTTTTGCCACAATTGCTGAATAAAAATACAATCGCTCATTTTTGCTTTTTGATTGGCCATATCTTCGGCTAAAGCCTGGCATGTAGGAGCACCGCATGCCGCGCAGTCGATAGCCGGTAAATGGCACATAATGTTGCGAGCACGTTGCATGCGCGATAAAGCTTTTTCCATATCGGAGCCAAACCGCAGCAGTGGGCGGGGAGGTATTTCATCGGTTATCATTTTCGGTTTAAGCTGCTCATAAAGGTTTTCGTTTTCAATTTGAGAGCGTTTTTCTTCCGAAGGATACAATTTTGCTCTGTGCTTAATTTTTTCAACAGTAACGAATCGGTTTTGAGGTAAAAGAACACCGGCGGCACAGCTTCTATCGCAGGCACGCAATTCAATATAATCGATGTTTTCTATTTCATCGTTTTCAATTCGTTCGAGAAATTTTATTGAATTGTGTATTCCGTCAACAGCCATTGTTCGTGTGTTTTGCCACCAGGTTTCGCCATGTGTTAAGCTCCACTGAATACCTTCTTTTGTTAGGTTTTTACGTAAATGTGAACAGTTTTTGGCTTTTAAGTGGTTTGTTTTAGCCAATACTTTATTATACAGTTCTTTTGGGCTTATAACTCCATCGATAATTGATTTTAGCTCGCCTACAGGGCTTTTTACAGCAGTAATTTTTGCAACACAGGGTGTGACATAAAACAATCCGGCTTTCGAAATTTCAATGTTTTCGGATTGTAATTGATCGAGTACATAGTGTGCAGCTAAATCGTGAGGAGCTTTTAAGCGTGCAATGCTTTGTGTGAGTGATGGGTAGTGTACTTGTATAAGCCTTACAATAGCCGGACAAAATGATGAAATAACGGGATGTGCCGTTTGGTTTTTCTTTATTTCATTGCGAATAAGGTTTTTCATTATTCCAATTGGTTGTTCAACTTCGTAAACATGGGTAAACCCAATTTCAAGTAAAGCTGTGTAAATAAGGTCTTCGCTAAATGTGTCGGGAAATTGTGATAAAAAAACCGAAGGGAGCAGAAGTACACGATATTCGTAATCGTGAATTTTTTCAATATCGTCGTGGTCAATTCCAATGGCGTTTTGCGGACAAGCTCTGACACATTCTCCGCAATCAACACATTGTTCTTCGCGAATTTGCACTTTCCCTTTAACTATACGAATAGCTTCGGTAGGGCAAATTTTTACGCAGTGGGTGCATCGTATGCATTTTTCATCATCGATAACCAGAGCGTGATAAAATGTATTCTCATCAGCCATTTTTATTGTGTTTAATCATTGTAAGGGTGGTTCCTTGTCCTACTTTTGTGTCAATATTCAACGAATCTACATTTTTTTTTATATTCGATAATCCCATTCCGGCGCCAAACCCCATTTGCCGTACTTTTTCCGATGCTGTTGAGTATCCTTCCTTCATGGCTAATTGTAAATCGGCAATACCCGGACCGCTGTCGCTTACAATCATTTGAACTTTGTGGGGTAAAATCTCTACTTTAATATTTCCATTGTGGGCATGTGCTACAATATTTACTTCCGATTCGTATAAAGCAACTACAATATTTTTAATAATTTGTTGATTAAAACCTAATTGCTTGAGGGTTTTTTTTACCTGGCTCGATGCATATCCTGCCCGGCTAAAGTCGCCCCCTTCTATGGTAAAGTTTAAATCAATCATTTTAGTAAACCGGTTTTAAGCCTGCTTTATATAATCGTCCTGCTGTATTGTACATCGATAACGATGTTTCCATAATAACCATGTTGTTTTCTTCGGCTATTCGCAACATTTCGGGGCTTGCTTCTTTATCGCGTACTAACAATATGCATTGTACATCGGCCATCTCGGCAGTACGTATCGACTGAATGTTGGCCAATCCTGTAATGAGCAGTAAATTGTCTGAATCAATAGTCAATACATCGCTCATTAAATCTGAGCAAAAAGCACGGTCAACATACATGCCTTCAATGTTTCCCGATACAACTTTTGCTTTTGCTAACTCAATTACTTCTTGTAAATACATTTTTAAACATTTTACTCAAAAATAGCGTGAAAATTGATGAGTATCAACTTTCAAAATATATTTATTGCTGTTCTAAATAACACTTGTTTAAGTATTTGATATGGTGGGGTATATGCCTTTTGTGTTTTCTATGTTTTTAATTGTTGTTTTGTTAATTCACCGCAAACCAAATTCTTATAAAAAGATGAATTATGAATATTATTTTTAATTATTATAATTATGACAAAATTGTATATATTTGCTTGTGTTAAAATAAACCGATAACCTTAAAATTTTTACTATGAGAAACACTCTTGTCCTTTTGTTAATCATCGCAGCATTTATAAGTGTAAAGCCTGCTGTTGCTTCATCTTACATAGTTGACGAGGTAGCTGTTGATCAGCTTTTTGATAATGCTGTTGAAACTGATTTGTTTTCGTTTAGTTCGTTTGATATGAGTAGTACAATGTCATCGTCATCTATGGCCATCAGTGCCGATAAAGATGCAATTGTGGCACTTATTCTCGATTTTTTCCTTGGTGGTCTTGGTATTCACCGTTTTTATCTCGGTACCGAAACAATTTCAGGCCTGGCGTATATTCTTACATGCGGAGGTATTTTTGGTATAGTGCCTTTTGTCGATTTTATTGTGATGCTTATCAATTTCGATGATATTAGTCCATATGTAAACAATCCATATTTCTTTATGTGGAAAGATAAGTTGTAGTTTTACCATCCTGATATATGAAAGGCAATCGAACAAGGTTGTCTTTCTTTTTACTATTTCGAGTATACGTGATATGGCTTTAAGAATATTTTTATTTTGCTCTTTCGTTTTAATGTTTACTGTTGTTTATTCACAACAAGGACGGTATATATCGGTACATCAACAAACCGAAATATTAGAGGGTAAAAGCAAAAACACAAACAATATCGATATTTATTTCGATAATCATAAACACATCATTACACGGCATTACAGTTTTCCTAACGAGCACGTAACAATAGCGAATGCATTGGGGGAGTTTAAAAATTATAACTTTAAAACAAACGAGGTGTCGTATAATACCCTGCAAGCTTTGTCTTCAAAAACCAGTGTTCTTTATTTTTTTGTCAATAATATTACTGATCATTTGGGGTTGGCCGATCAAGGATTTACTCTTGAATCGAGCATGTACGAAG
>CAZARW010000039.1:0-25652 GCA_964487645.1 uncultured Prolixibacteraceae bacterium | reverse complement strand
CCTGTCACGCCGAGGGTCGCGGGTTCGAGTCCCGTCCGCACCGCAAAAAGGTTGTCTGTATAAACGGTCAACCTTTTTTTTTGCAATATTGCCACTTAATATTCAGGCAAATAATTACCTCCAAACCATAAAATACAACACTTCTACAATTTTATTGCACCAATAAAATAAATTAATATACCACACTGTATTGTATAAATAATAATTTTATGTTTTCATAATACACTCATCTTACAAAACTATGAAAACACACCGTTTACTTATACTCATTTTTCAATTCATCACATATTCCGGATTTTCTCAATTCAATCCGTGGTTTCCCTCATCAATAATTGATGACAACGGAGATTACCGATACCTTGCAGCCACATCTGAGCCCCATGCCAACTGGAAAAACCCCGATTTTGATGATAGCAGTTGGACTACAGGATATAAATCAATTGGATGGGGCGATAATGACGATCGAACTGAAATTGATCCGTGCAATGCAGTATATATTCGTATAGCTTTCGATATTGATCACATTGAAGACGAGTACAATTTAATCGTTGATTACGACGATGCATTTGTTGCTTACTGGAACGGTGTTGAAATAACCCGGGCAAACTTAGGCCAAAGCAACACACATGTGCCCTATAATGCTCTGAGCGACCGGTCGCACGAAGCAATAAACTACCGACAATACGATCGACCTGTGCAAGGTTTTTATATCGACAAGCAAACTATCGATCAGGCAGCAAAAATCGGCAAAAATATATTAGCAGTACAAATTCACAACGATAGTCTGATGGGATCGGATCTTTCGTTTAATGCAAAACTCATTTCGTTAAACGAGTGGAACTTTAGCGTATACAACAGCGATAACCGTTTTTTTAAACGCATTCACCAATTTACATCGAATCATCCGATTATTGTAATTGAAACTGATGAATACGGAATATCAAAAGATAAAACCGATTTTAGGGCAAGCATGGGCATTATCGACAATGGATATGGAGAAACAAACTCACCCGGACAGGATTTTTCAAGCTATATTGACCGGATTGAAATTGAAACTCGTGGAAAAACATCAATCGAATGGCCAAAAAAATCGTACAATTTCGAAACACAAGATTCTGATGGCGAAAACCTGAACATATCGTTGTTGGGGATGCCTGCCGAAAACGACTGGATATTGTACGGCCCCTTTAGCGACAAAAGCCTTATCAGAAACACCTTTGCTTTTGAAATTGGCCGGCGCATGGGGCAATGGGCTCCCCGAAACCGATTTTGCGAGCTCATTATTAATGGCGATTATGTAGGCTTATATGCCCTTACCGAAAAAATTAAGCAAGATAAAAACCGCTTAAACATATCAAAAGCTAAACCCGATGATTTTACCGGTGGTTATATTTTTAAATACGATAAACCCGAAGACGATCATCCTGACGAAACACAAATTCAGATTGAGTATCCAAAATCGAAAGATATACTCCCCGAACAAGAAGAGTATATTACATCGTTTGTCGACAATTTTCAGCAAATACTCGATTCTCCCAAATTTTTAAATAAAACCGAAGGCTATCGTCGCTACATCGATATACATTCTTTAATTGATTATATTTTAATAAACGAAACCTTACGGAATTGCGATTCGTATTTGTACAGTTTTTTTATGCACAAAAACGCCGAAAAAATTGATGATCGGATAAAATTCGGGCCACTTTGGGATTACGATTATACATTAGGCAACGTTAATTTTATGAATGCAGATCAAGCCGATGGCTGGCATTTCGAAATTAATAACAGCCGTATTGACATGACAAAGATTATGCGCGACACGGATTTTGTACACCAAATGAACGACAGATGGAACAGCCTGCGAAAAACCACGTTTCATACCGATTCTTTGCTCAATTTGTTCGAATCGATTGAAGAATCGGTAAAAGAAGCACGAATAAGAAATTATGAAATATGGCCGGTCATATCAAAAAACATCGTTTCGTACGCTCATCTCGAAAACTACGATCAGGAAATTAATGCAGCTAAAGAATACTTGACACAAAGGCTTAACTGGATTGACAACAACATAGACAAAATTTACTATCAACTTCCTGCAGGTTTCGAAAACAGCATTTCAAACAAAAACTGCTCGCAAAAAATTAAAGTATACCCAAACCCTTTTACAAACCATATGTTTGTTCGAATTGATACAACTGCAAGCAATTTTTGCACCATCGAAATAAGAAAATTGCAAGGCAGATTAATAAAAAAGGTCGAAAAACAAACACTTCATGCCGGAAGCAATATCCTATACATTAATGAGCTTTCGGATGTGGAACCTGGAATATATTCAGTGCAGATTATTCAAAACAATTACGCTGTAAGTCATCACAAAATGATAAAAATCCCCTAAAACCTGATAGTATATAAAATAAAATATCGATTAAGCGTTAGAAATTTTAGTGCAAATTACTGCTGATTATTTTGAAAAACTCCTGTCGGGTTGCTTCGCGATTAAAAGCTCCTGTAAAGTCGGAAGTAGTTGTAACCGAATGTTGTTTTTGCACACCACGCATTTGCATACACAAATGCTGAGCCTCAATAACAACAGCAACACCCAGTGGGTGTAAAGTATCGTTAATACAATCTTTTATTTGTGTTGTTAATCGCTCCTGCACCTGTAACCTGCGCGAAAAAGCCTCAACTACCCGGGCAATTTTGCTCAGTCCGGTTATAGTACCGTTAGGAATATATGCCACATGTGCTTTCCCAATAAACGGCAACATATGGTGCTCACACATCGAAAACAGCTCAATATCCTTAACAACCACCATTTGCTTATAGTCTTCGTTAAACATGGCCGATTTAAGAATTTCTTCGGGATTCATCTGATATCCCTGCAAAAGAAACTGCATTGCTTTAGCAACACGTAAGGGGGTTTTTTCTAAGCCTTCGCGGTGAACATCCTCGCCTAGCAATTGGATAATTGAGGCATAATGCTCAGCTAATTTTGTGGTAATATTGTTGTCGTAACTATCAATACGGCGATAATTCCCATCGGTATTATTTAATGAAAATTCCATAATTTTTAAATTTTGCTGCAAAATAACGAATTATTTATAAAACAAACGTATGAACAAACCGTTATATAATGCTTTATAAACACAACAATGATTTTCGATTTCTCAAACAATTTTATTGATATATTCGCGCAAATAGTCGAATGCTATTCCTATTTTTTATACTTTTAAATAAAATTTATTACAAAAAACGACACATCGAATGAGTGAAGACTTTAAGAATACAGAAATGATTATCGACGAACTCGATAAAAAGATTCTCAAATTAATAACACAAAATGCACGCATACCTTTTCTTGAAGTAGCCCGGGCTTGTGGCGTTTCGGGAGCAGCAATTCACCAACGTGTTCAACGCCTTTTTAATATGGGCATTGTTACCGGATCGGAGTTTATTGTCGACCCCGAAAAAATGGGCTATTACACATGCGCATTTATGGGTATATATCTCGAAAAAGCAAGCTATCATAAAGAAGTTGTTGAACAGCTCAAAGCTATTCCCGAGATTATTGAATGTCATTATACAACCGGTCAGTATGCAATTTTTGTAAAAATAATGACCAAAACCAACAAACATCTCAAAAGCATAATCGACGAAAAGTTTCAGAAAATTGACGGGATAGCACGCACCGAAACATTTATGTCGCTCGAAATGGAATTTGATCGTCAAATACCGATTCTGTAATCAACTTTATTATTTGATCAAAATCTACACATTTTATCATCATTATTTTATGCATTTTGATAAAATAATTGCAAATTGCGACAATTTTGCAAGTGAAGTTACATTTTGATTAATTTTTAGTGAAATATTTTCAATTTTCTTATTTTTTAAACAGCTGGTACTAAAATGATACTTACAATACCAAAAAACTACAAGCCGGTACTTGATCCGGTTCAAACCGAAAAAGCGATTAAGCTTGTTAAAGATTGCTTTCAGACAAACCTTTCAGCCGAATTGAAACTTCGCAGGGTTACTGCCCCACTATTTGTTTTGCGTGGAACAGGGATAAACGACGATTTGAACGGAACCGAAAGAGCTGTTAACTTTCCGATTAAGGATATGAAAGACCAAACTGCCGAAGTAGTTCACTCTTTGGCAAAATGGAAAAGAATCACTTTAGGAAAACTTGATATTACTCCAAATTATGGTATTTATACCGATATGAATGCCATACGTGCCGACGAAGAGCTTACAAACATTCACTCACTCTATGTTGACCAATGGGACTGGGAGGTTACTATTGACAAAGAACAACGAAACCTAACATTTCTGAAAAATATTGTCGACAGGCTTTTTGATGTTCTTAAACGAACCGAGTTTCAGGTATATGAAGAATACCCACAACTTACACCACAGTTACCCGAAAAAATAACACATATACATACCGAAGAGTTGCTGAAAATGTATCCCGACAAAACTCCCTTTGAAAGGGAAAACGAAGCTGCAAAAAAATTCGGAGCTGTTTTTATTATTGGAATTGGTGCTCAATTATCGAACGGTGAGCCACACGATGGACGTGCTCCTGATTACGACGACTGGTCAACCGAAACAATTAATGGCTGCAAAGGCCTCAACGGCGATATTCTTATATGGAATCCTATACTCGAAAGAGCTTTCGAAATTTCGTCAATGGGGATAAGGGTTGATAAAACAGCTCTAATAAAACAGCTTAAAGAAAAAGGTGCCGACGACCGACAAAGTTTACTTTTCCACAAAATGCTTCTTTCCGACAAATTACCACAATCGTGCGGTGGTGGTATAGGGCAATCGCGATTATGCATGTACTTTTTACGTAAAGCCCACATTGGTGAGGTACAAGCATCAATTTGGCCCGATGAAATGATTGAAGAATGCAGTAAAAACAACATTTTTATAATGTAAATGCAAATCAAAAAATACGTTAAAGCTATTAATCGGATTTATAATTCGGTTGATGCATCCTGTAACAAATTTACTTCACTCACAGGAATTCATTGTCCCCCAAATTGCGCTCAATGCTGCCACGGGCAAAATATATATGCAAGCCCAATTGAGTTTTTGCCTTTTGCCTACCACTTATACACAAGCGGTATTCTTGAAAATAAATATTTTGAATACAAAGAGAATACCCAACTAAAATGTGTATTGGTTGAAGGCTCACAAAAAGACTCACCGGGTAAATGTTCTTACTATCAATACAGGGGACTTATTTGCAGGCTTTTTGGAAATTCGTCGATGATTGATAAAAGCGGAACAAAAAAATTTAGTTCCTGTGCAATTATTAAAGAACAAGCTGCACTGGTTGAAAATTTCGACAAAATATTGCAACAAAAATCACCGGTTTACTCTGACTATTACATGCAACTCAGAGCAATTGACAACACGTATGGCGGTATGTTACTGCCTGTAAATATGGCCATTATAAAATCGCTCGAAATTGTATACTACAATACACGGAGCTATAGCAGGCCGGCAGTTTAAATAATTTTTTATTGCAAAAACAAGCAAAATTTATGCTTTTGCAAAACTGATGTTGGCACGATCAATTGATTTTTCTATATTTGCAGCCTCTTATAGATATTTGCATTTAACATGAAACATTGATGGTCCTGTAGCTCAACTGGATAGAGCAGCGGCCTTCTAAGCCGCAGGTTGTGGGTTCGAGCCCCGCCAGGATCACAGAATTAAAAGTTGCACACCACCTGTGCAACTTTTTTATTATGCGCAGCAATTAGCATTCAAGAGTATAGCCTACTTTGGGAATATTAACAATTTGCACCGAAGTATCGGAGCTTAAATATTTCCGAAGTTTTGCAATAAACACATCGAGGCTGCGGCCAATAAAATAATCGTTATCGCCCCACACCGAAAACAATATACTGTCGCGGGTAACAATCTCGTTGGCCGACAAACATAGCATACGCAAAACTTCGCTTTCCTTTTTTGTAAGCCGTTTTGATTTGTCGCAATAAGTGAGTTTTTGATTTTTATAATCGAATGTATATGCGCCAATAGTAAATATATCCTGCTGGATGCAATCGGTCGGCTGAACATTGTATCGGTTAATTACAGCATGAATTCTACATAAAAGTTCATCTTCGTCAAAAGGCTTTGTGATGTAATCGTCTCCTCCCAGATTAAAACCTTCAATTTTATCTTGTTTCATCGATCGGGCAGTAAGAAAAATAATTGGAATATTTTTGTTTTCGGCACGTATACGTTTGGCAATAGTAAACCCATCGATTCCGGGAAGCATAACATCAAGCACACAAAAATCAAATTTTCCTGATTTGTATCCTGCGAGCCCCGATTCGCCATCACGGAATATTTTTACATCAAACCCGTTCGAATCAAGAAAATCGGCCAATAAAAAACCTAAACTGGCATCGTCTTCAACCAATAGAATTTTTGTCTTCTTCATTTACTAAAGGTAATATTATTGTAAAAACTGTACCTGTTCCCTTTGAGCTGCTAACATGTATTTTTCCTTTATAAAACTCAACAAGTTTCTTTACATACGTCAACCCCAATCCAAACCCCTTTACGTTATGCACATTTCCGGTTGATACTCTGTAATATTTTTCAAATATCTGATGGATATATTTTTTTTCGATCCCGATACCCTTATCGTCCACCGTAATTTTAATATTGTTTTGATTTGTATTTTCGGAACTAATTGTAACAAAAGGAGCTTTGTCGGAATATTTAATGGCATTATCGATTAAATTCGACAGGATTAATCTAAAATGACTGGGCTCTCCATATACAGTATCGTATTTTGCAAGGTTTTCATACCGAATTTGGCCTTTTAGTGTTTCGATTCGTGTTAAAAACCCGGCGCATGTTTGTTCAATAAGTTTATTTAAACTAATCAATACTCCTACTCCGTTTCCAAAGCTCGAAACGTTTAATATCTCATCAACATTCCGCTCAAGTTTATGATTTTCAGAAATAATAATATCAATGTATTCGGATATTTTAACATCCGAAATGCTTTTTTGTTTTTTCTTTATTAGATTCGATGCAAGCCGGATATTGGCAAGAGGAGTTTGAAACTCGTGCACCATGTTGTTAACAAAATCGCTTGTTTGTTGTACCATCAGGCGTTCTTTTCGGAACATTCGCGATGTAACTACAAACGATATCATGACAAAAATAATTGCAATAGTAGCAAGAATAAAACTTCCGCGCAGCTGTGCCATTATAAACTGATTACGATCAGGAAATTCGAGTTGAATATGAACCCCCTCCTGTTCAAGTATACCATTTAAACATTGCTGATAGCAACGTGAGCTAAAAATATTTTTGTTTTGCTCCGAGCGGTCATTGTCAGCTAGTTCAAATGTATAAGCCAAATCAATGTCGTACTCGTCGAGTTTGCTTTTGATAACACTGTCAATTTGCAAAACATGTTTCTGGTGCACTGAATCGTGTGCTGTTTTTCCGCACAAAAAATCATTCATTTCGGTACACGAAACAGCAAGTTTTCCAATTTCGTATTTAGCCTCAATTAATGCTTTTGTTACATGCTTATTAAAGGTTTCTTCTTCGATACGTGCAGCCTTAAGCATCCACTGAACCTGGATAATTAAGATTACAATTAAGGCTGTAAATGTAAAAAAAGCCAATATGTTTTGCCTTCGAAATATTTTCATCCCTTATATATATGCAGTAAATTGATTGAAAGATCAAATTTACATAAAAAAATACGGGATAAGGTTAATATTAACAAAGCATTAACAGGAACACATTTCTGTTTGGGCAAAATTGAGTTAACTCAACAAAACATCAAAAAAAAAATTGACAACGAAAGCTGTCAATTTTTATATTTTTAATTTCGGTACGATATCCATTTACCGAGTTCTTTCCATGTTGGTTTTTTGCCGTACATAAGAATTCCGGTACGATATATTTTTGCTGCCATCCAAACAACACCATACGTTGTAAGAGCCAATATCGAAATTGAAATAGCAATTTCGTACCACGGCACACCAAAAGGTATACGTACCATCATAATAATGGGCGATGTAAAAGGAATGTGTGATGCCCAGAATGCAAGAGATCCCTCGGGGTTTTTAATTACATTGGCCAATATAATTATTGCACCAATTAGCGGAACAGTAATTGGCAACATAAACTGATTCATATCTTCTTCGGAATCGACAGCCGATGCCACGGCAGCCATTAATGAACTGTAGAGCAAGTATCCCAATAAAAAATACACTGTAAATAAAATAATTATCTGGGTAAAATTAATTCCCTGAATCTGGCTAACAATAGCTTCGATTTGCCCGGTATCTACATTATCCATCAAATCCTGCACCATAGGGTTTCCGTTAGTCATCATTACATTTTGACTTTCGGCCATTTGCTGCATTTTATCGGGTGTAAAAAACAACGATTGTGCTCCAAACAGTATAGCTCCCATCAGAACAACCCATATTAGCACCTGAGTTAAACCTACAGCTGCTAATCCGGCAATTTTACCCATCATAAGCTGCACCGGTTTTGCCGACGAAATAATTACTTCAACAATTCGGTTTTGCTTTTCTTCGAGCACTCCACGCATAACCATACTGCCATATATAAACACAAACATATATATTAAAAACCCTGCAGCATAGCCAACGCCCATTGCAATTTCGGTAGAGCCGCGTTTGCCGGTTCCGTCATCGCTCAGCTTAAGTGTTTCAACACTAATATGGGTTTTGGTACTGTTGAGCTGCTCTTCTAAATCGGCAATTCCAACTTTTTCGATTAAAGCAGCCCGCTTCTGATTTTCGAGATACTGTTCAATTTGCCTGTCGATATGATTTTTTACATCGAGGTTTATTTGCTTATGCGAGTATACCACAACTTTATTAAGGGCAATAATTCCCTGAGGTATTTCAAGCAAAGCGTAATACTCGTTTGTTGAAAGGTTTTGTTTTGTCTCTTCGTACTCTTCGATCGGAATAAAGTGAAAATGAGTTGAGCTTGAATTTTCAAGTTCGCCCAAAAAAATCGACGATCGATCGACAACCGCAACTTTATGTTCTTCTTTGCTCTCGCGTGTTGCCAGGTAACCCGGCAAAAATATAATTCCGGCAAAAAGCAAGGGAGTAATTATTGTTAAAATTATAAACGATTTCTTTTTAACGCGTGTAAGATATTCGCGGGTAAATATGAGTATTGTTTTGTTCATTGCAAATAGGTTTTAGTTATTGTTTTCTTCTACAACACGAATAAATACTTCGTTCATTCCGGGAATTCGCTCAGTAAACGATACCAGCTCGGCATGAGGCGTAATTTTACTTAAAAGTTCGTTATTACTTCCTCCGTTTAAATGCTTTATTGTAAGCTTATTTACAAAACTGTTTTCGACATGTTCAAGAATTGAATAATCGGCGCCCAACGATTTTGATATTTCGTCAAAATGTCCTTTATATTCAATATCAAAAGTATTGGTTTTGTATTTTGATTTTATTTCAAGAATATCGCCTTCGAGTACTTTTTTTGATTTGTTGATAAGAGCAATGCTGTCGCATATTTCTTCAACCGAGCTCATATTGTGAGTTGAGAATATAATTGTAGCTCCTTGCTTACGAAGTTCAAGAATTTCTTGTTTCATTAAGTTGGCATTAATAGGGTCGAAACCGCTAAAAGGCTCATCAAAGATAAGCAATTTGGGATCGTGCAATATTGTACAAATAAACTGTATTTTTTGCTGCATTCCCTTCGAGAGCTCCTGAAGTTTTTTATCCCACCAGCCTTGAATCTCAAATTTTTCGAACCAGTATTTTAATTTTTTCAGAGCATCGCGTTTCGAAAGGCCTTTGAGCTGTGCTAAATACAAAGCCTGCTCGCCTACTTTCATTTTTTTATACAATCCACGTTCTTCGGGCAAATAGCCAATCTGATATATATCGCTTGACTTTAATGGCCTGCCATCAATATATACCTGCCCCGTATCGGGAGCCGTAATTTGGTTAATTATCCGAATAAGTGTGGTTTTACCGGCTCCGTTAGGCCCTAAAAGACCAAACACCTGCCCCTGTTTTATGCTAATCGATACCTCACTTAAAGCCTGATGCCCCGAATAGCTTTTTGATACATTCTCAGTTACAAAAAAATCCATTATGCAGTGTTTTTTTTATTTTACATTTGTATTTGTATGCAAAATTGCTGAATTGTTACACAAAACAAAATATTATTGTAAATATAGTACAACAAAACATCATTTTAAGGGATAATACTGAATACTGAATTGTTGATATTTATTTTACGACATATATTGTTCCGGAAAGTTTTCTACATTTGAGCAAGGAGAATCAACAGTAATTCATTTTCTCATGCTTAAATATTTAGTCGTTTTTGTATTGTGTTTTTTTTATTTACGGGGCTTTACACAAAGCCGCGATTATAGCCAATGGATTGATTTTGCGCATAAACATGCATCGGGTTGGTTGCAAATTGCTCCGGGATTAATGGGGCCAAATGCCTTACCGGTTCCGCAAATGGATTATGCTTTGATAGGAGAAAAATCTGAAATTGAACTTGGTGTCCATTATCATCAAATGGATGGCGACACGGCCATAAACAGCTACATTGGATGGTACTGGAATATTGTACCTCAACGTGTTGCCGTTAAAATATGGGGGCAACCAAGCGAAACATTTCACAGCACAAACAAAATACGCGATAAACGGCAGGTATATTACGACGATAAGGGTTGGACAACTCAAACCGGAGATTTACTTGTGAGCACATACATTCAGATTATTAAAAACAAAAAAAACATCCCCGATTTATCAATAAACTATACCCTAAAAACTACAACCGGTGAAAACTATCATGCCCGATATACAAATGCCGGAATGAATTATTTTTATTTAGCTGCCGGTAAAAGCTTTACTTTTTCGTCGAAAATACTTGATAAATTGCGTATTGCGGCAATGGGGGGATTTTATGTTTGGCAGGTAAATAAAGCAGAAATGGCACAAGACGAAGGGCCTTTGTTTATGGGAGGAATAAGTATGCATAAAGGAACAATAAGCCTTTACAACGAAATGGGCGGCTACAGAGCCTACGATGCATATAAGCATTTGAACAATATTTACGGGCAAGGAACAATTTTGGGACACAACGACCCGCTAATTTATCGTTTACGTATTGAAAAAACCGGTAAAGCATTCGACCTTACAGCCGAATACCAAACCGGTTTTCGTGATTATCATTATACAACATTCAAGCTGGGAGTTATTTATAAATTTAACACCCCATCCTTTTAGTTGATTTTATCCTCATTGCCTATTTACTTTCGACCAGAGAGCGAAGCAGTTTACGAACTGCACCTACCGATTCAACTTTGTAGCGTGCAGCTGTATTTACAAGCCCTACTTTAACGGTAATTGCATTTTCGGGTAACTCTCGAAACATATATTCATCGGTCCAATCGTCTCCAATAGCAATCATAAAATCGTAATTTGTTTCACCAATAAACCGAAGTGCAGCTACACCTTTGTTAATTCCACCACTTTTCACTTCAATTACCTTATTGCCTTCCATTATTTCGAGATTATGGTTTGCAATAAGGTTTGTAAGTTCGTCTTTCAGTTCGTTGGCACGCAAAACCCCTTGCTCTGGTTCCGATTTTCGATAATGCCACACCAGCGAATAATTTTTTTCTTCGATAAACGATCCGGGAGTACGATCAACAAAACTCTCGAGTGCCGGTCTGATATTTTCTTTCCAATCGGTATTAATTTGATAAATCATCCGCCACTGATCGCCACGAATTCGTGACCACACTCCGTGTTCAACAATTAAGTTTATATCGAAACCTTCGAACCATTTTTCAAGAGTTTCGCGATCGCGGCCACTTATAATTGTTACTTCGTTTTTAGGATCTGAAGCCAAAGCTTTTACTAAATAGTAAACTTCTTCGTCGGGGCCAGCCGATTGCGGGTTGTTTTTGAAGCCCGATAATGTTCCGTCGTAATCGAGAAATATTGCACGTTTTTTTGCTTTTTCGTATCTCCCCGATATTGAGCGCTGAATTGTTGAGTTAATTTTTTTGGTATTAAATTGTTCTTGAATGCCTTTAATGGTTTCAAAGGCTTTTACAAATTCCGAGGCCCATTTAAACACATCGTAACGTTTAATTCGTTTTTGTATACTGTCCATTCGTTCACGTTGCTCGTCTACAGGCATCTCGAGAGCCACCCGTATATTTTCAGCAATTTCGTTAAAATTGTTCGGGTTTATAATGATCGCTTCGCCCATTTCTTTACTTACTCCGGCCATTTCACTCAAAATAAGCACACCGCTTTTGTTAACTCTGGAGGCTACATACTCTTTAGCAACCAAATTCATTCCATCGCGTACAGGAGTTATCAAAGCAACGTCGCTTGCATTATAAAGCTCAATAAGGTTTTCGAAAGGCAGCGAACGATAAAAGTACCAAACCGGTGAATAATTTACTTTACCATATTTCCCGTTTATATATCCCACCAGCTCGTCGACTTGTTTTTTGAGTAACTGATAGTGCTCAACATTGCCACGCGATGGCACAGCAAGCATCACCAGACTAACATTGCCCTGATACTCGTGGTATCGTTCCAAAAAGATTGAAAATGCTTTTAAACGGTTTGGTATACCCTTCGTGTAGTCCATCCTGTCAATCGATAAAATAAGCTTACGCTCGGGCGACATAAGGAAGAATTTTTCGAGCTCAATTTGCAGTTCTGATTTTTCGCGATTCATGCGGTGCCTTACCTCAAGCGAAGCATTTTTAAATTTATCGTAATCAATCCCCATAGGGAAAGCATCGGCCATAATAATCCGATCGTTGGCATGTATTTTATTAAAATTAATTTCGTATCCTAACAAGCGGCGCACACTACTAAAAAAGTGCCTTTCGTAATCGTAGGTATGAAACCCAAGCAAATCGGCTCCCAGCATACCCTCAATAAGTTCGTTACGCCAGGGCAAAATTCTGAAAACTTCAAACGAAGGAAATGGAATATGCAGAAAAAACCCGATGGTAACATCCGGACGTATTTCTTTTATCATCCCCGGCACAAGCAGCAACTGATAATCGTGCACCCACACCATATCGCCGTTTCCAATAACTTTTAAAGCCGCATTGGCAAACTTTTGATTTACCTCCACATAAGCATCCCATGTGTCCTGGTCGTACTCAACATACTCGTTAAAATAGTGAAACAAAGGCCATATTGTTTTATTACTAAAACCTTCGTAGTATAAATTAATGTCGTTTTCGCTCAAATGCACTGTTACACAATTTTCTTTTTTCAGTGCTCTGTCAATTTTTTTCACATCATCACCATCCAGTTCATCTTGTGTAATACCAGGCCAGCCTATCCAGCTCCCTTTATAGTTTTTATATATCGATTTCATTCCGGTTGCTAACCCGCCCACACTGGGCGTAAGCTCAAAATCGTTGTTTACTTTTTCGACATTAAATGGTAATCGGTTCGATAATATGTGTATTCTGCTCATATGTTATTTCTGTTTTATATTTCTGCTTAAGTAAACTATTTACTCAAAATTTGGTTCATAATTGCTTTTTTCAATCTATTTTTATTCTTTTATTCGCATGGGTATTGAAACTCAAATTGACTTATAAATAAAAATATATGACAAACTTAGATTACGGAATTGTTGGCAATTGCCGCACAGCGGCTTTAATATCAAAACACGGATCAATTGACTGGCTTTGTTTACCTCAATTTGATTCGCCTTCGGTTTTTGCAAAACTTCTTGACAAAAACATTGGTGGCAATTTTGACATCATTCCCGTAAATATACTAAAAACAGAACAGAAATACATAAAAAACACAAACATACTCTGCACTACATTTACCTGTTCGGATGGAGTTTTTGAGGTTCACGACTTTATGCCTCGTTACAAAACCGAAAAATCGAAAGACCATTATTATCCACCCGATTTAATCCGTTATTTTAAACTCAAAACCGGCAATCCAAAGTTTAAAATCAGCTACAACCCCAAACTCGAATATGCATCGTGCAACACCGATAGCGAAGTTAGGGATGAATATATAAAATCGTTCACAACCAGCGGGCAATACGATTCAATGTATCTGTACACCGATTTTAACAAAATTGATATTATTCAGCAAAAAGAGATTACACTTACCGAAGACAATTTTTGCTTAATTAGTTATCATCAAAAACTTTTAACTCAAAATACCGAAAGAGCCTACTTAAAACTGCAACGCACTAAAGTATACTGGTTAAACTGGGTTCAACGCACTACAAAATTTACCGATTATCAAGAAGAAATTAACCGAAGTGCTCTAGTGTTAAAACTGCTCAGCTATCAAAAAAGCGGCGCAGTACTTGCTGCTGCAACCACATCGCTACCCGAAACAATTGGCTCAATCAGAAATTGGGATTATCGTTTTTGCTGGATTCGCGATGCATCGATGGTTGTAAAAATCATGAAACAACTGGGACACAACAGCATATCGCGACGGTATTTAAATTTTATTATTGATGTAATGCCCGACAAAGACGAAAAGATGCAAATTATGTACGGCATTAACGGCGAAAAAAATCTTACCGAATTTGAACTTGACCATTTTTCGGGTTACGAGAATTCAAAACCGGTTCGGGTTGGAAATGCAGCATATATGCAAAAACAAAACGATGTATACGGAATTTTGCTCGATGTACTGTATCAACATTTCAGAATTCACGAAACATCGTTAATGCATAGCGAAGAATTGTGGACATTGGTACGCAACGTAATCCGAATTGTTGAAGCAAACTGGGAAATGCCCGACAAAGGAATATGGGAAATGCGCAACGAAGATAAACACTTTACTTTTAGCAAAGTTTTGTGCTGGACCGCCGTTGATCGTGCGCTGAAAATTTCGGCATTATTAAACCAAAAACAATATCATGCTCAATGGACTGCTTTGCGCAGCAAGATAAAAGAAGATATTATGACTAAAGCCTGGTCGGAAAAAAAACAGGCTTTTACTCAATCGTACGATTCCGAGGAACTCGACTCGTCGGTATTGCTTATGGAAAACTATGGTTTTATTGCCGGATCGAATCCAAAATACAAAAGCACCGTAACAGCCATACGCAAAGAACTGGAATACGAAGGCCTCATGTTTCGTTACAAAAACAACGACGATTTTGGAAAACCCGAATCGGCATTTACAATTTGTAGCTTCTGGCTTATTAATGCACTGCTAAAAACAGGACAAACAGACGAAGCCAAGAAAAAATTTAACGAGTTGCTGGGATATGCAAATCATCTTGGACTTTTTAGCGAAGATATTGATTTTAAAACAAAACGTTTGCTGGGAAATTTTCCGCAGGCATACTCGCATCTTGCCCTTATCGAAACAGCTGTTAACATTGCCAACGGAGAGAAAACTGACGATGAAATGCTCCTTGAATTTATTCATTAAAAAACAGGAGCAGTCACTTAAAAACCGCAAAAATATGCGGAAATATTAAAACTGCCGGTGTTTTATTTTGCATTACAGCCAAACATGTTTTGTATGAATTATTTGGGGCACATATTTTTATCGGGCGAAGACGAAGCGCTGCTTACAGGTAATTTTATTGGCGACTATATTAAGGGAAATCAGTTTTTGAAATATCCCGAAAAAATAAGAAAAGGAATAATCCTTCACCGTACTATTGATTTTTATACCGACCACAACAAAAACTGGCAACAAATCAGAAACATACTCCGACCGGTATATTCAAGGTATTCGGGAGTTGTAAGCGATGTATTATGCGACCATGTATTAGCAAAGCACTGGAGCAGTTTTAGCAAAACAAGGCTCGATCGATACACAAAATGGGTACATGCTGTTTTATTGATCAATTATGAATATTTACCCGAAAAAGTCAGAGCATTTTTGCCTTTTTTAATACAACACAAACGACTGCAAACATACAGCAGCATAAATAAAACAATTGATGCGCTGAGAATTATGGCCACACACACCTCGCTACCCGAAAACACACAACATCTGAACAAATTACTGATAAGTGAATACAACGAAATTGAGCATTATGCCCTCAACTTTATTCACGAAATCAGCAATTTTATTAACACTGAACTCAACATCAGCTGAAAAACATTCGCCGCATTTCAACTACCTATTCATCATGATTTTCATCACCGGTTTCATCGGCTAATGCTTCGGTTTCGGGATAATCGACTTCACTCTCAACAGCAGGCTTGCGTTCTACAATTTTATCCTGCAATTCAATATCGTCGTAAGGAAACACATCGGCAATTGTACTTAATTGCACCGAAGTAGCAACATAAGGAACCAACATATTCGACAAACCTTTTTCGAGATTTTTGAGTGCTTCGTTTATATCGTCAGCAAGAATTAATATATATTGATTGATTTTTTTTTCTTTGCCCTTTTCTTCGTCAATAGTAACCAGGCTAATTTTTGCTTTATACCACCACTCTCCGTCATCTGACGAAAACACCTCGGTAATATTCGATTTTTTGATGTTCATTACCTGAAATTCGGCACTTGTAATTTCCTGCATTTTCTGAAAAATACGCGCTTCGGCATCGGTAAACGAAATAGCATCAAGCAAGTAATTCTCATTTACTTTACGCTCATAACCACCATTATCAATTTTTACGTATCGAACTTTACACTCGTACCATGTTTGCATGTTGCTTAATTTTTTATGTTTTTTTGCTCATGCAAAACTAATCGTTTATTGAAGTGTGAGATAAATTTTAACAAACTATTTATCAACAAAAACCGAAACACCCTTCAAAGCAAATAAACAATTAATCACAAATTTTATATTTAATGTACAATCATCGCAATACATAAAAACAAATAAAAAAAAGTGCTGCCAATTATTTCTGATATTGTTTGCTTTATGTTAATTTTGATGAGATTTTTGTGCTGCCATAAAACAAAAGCACACAAAACGACACACAAAGCAGTAAGTATCACTTTTCGGGATCGAAGGTCAACACAATAAGAATAATTGATTAAATCCATATTCTGGATGAATATGCACTATTATTATTTTGTGATTTTGATATTATACCGGACAATAAAGACAAAATAAAAAGTAATGAAAAGCATTAAACGCATTGGTTTCGATAACGAGAAATACCTGAAAGAACAAACCGCAGCAATTCTTGAACGGGTAAACCGGTTTAACCACAAACTGTATCTCGAGTTTGGAGGAAAAATTATGTACGATTTGCATGCAATGCGTGTTTTGCCCGGCTTTGACCCCAATGTTAAAATGCGACTACTGCAATTACTTAAAGATCAGATTGATGTAATACTATGCATCCATGCCGGCGATATTGAACGCAATAAAATACGAGCCGATTTTGGGATTACTTACGATGTTGATGCCCTAAAAACCATTGACGATTTGGCAAGCTGGGACATCAATGTAACTTCGGTAGTTATTACCCGATACCAAAACCAACCGGCAGCCACGGCGTTCAAAAACAAGCTCGAAATGCGCGGTGTTAAAGTGTATTTGCATTATCCAACACAAGGATATCCAACCGATGTTGATACAATAGTAAGCGACAAAGGATATGGTGCCAATGCATATATTGAAACAACAAAACCTATAGTGATTGTAACCGGGCCCGGGCCTGGCAGCGGCAAATTAGCCACTTGCCTTTCGAATTTATATCATGAGTACAAAAACGGAGCAAAAGCCGGATATGCAAAATTCGAAACCTTTCCAATTTGGGATCTACCAATCGACCACAAAGTACAGGTAGCATACGAAGCAGCAACTGTTGATCTGAAAGACGAGGTTTTGTACGACGAACATCACATAAAAGCATACAACGAAAAAACGGTAAACTACAACCGCGACATTGAAGCATTTAACCTGCTAAAACGTATACTCGAAAAAATTACCGGTGGCGAATCAATGTACCAATCGCCAACCGACATGGGAGTCAACCGAATTAGTGCCGGAATTATCAATAACGATATAATTTCGGAAGCGTCGCACCAGGAGATTGTCCGTCGGTATTTCAGATGCTCGGTTGAATATGCAATGGGCGTTTCGAACAAAGATACCCTAACCAGGGCAAAACAAATAATGCAAAAAGTTAAAGCCAACGAAGAGGATCGTAAAGTTGTAGCTCCTGCCCGTGCAGCAGCTGCCGAAGCCGAAAATTTGGGAAAAGGAAATGCCGGCATTTATTGCGGATCGGCAATTGAATTGAGCGATGGAACAATTATAACCGGAAAAAATTCACCTTTACTCCATGCATCATCGAGCCTGGTACTTAATGCCACAAAATACCTTGCCGGTTTACCCGATAACCTCCACCTGTTACCTAAAAACATAATCGACTCGGTAACACACCTTAAAAAAAATATTCTTAAAGGCGAAATGGTAAGTCTCGATGTTGAAGAAACATTAATTGTTTTATCAATTAGTGCTTTATCAAATCCGGCAGCACAAATGGCTCTCGAAAATCTAAAGGGGCTAAAAGGATGCGAAGTACACACAACACACATTCCAACTCCGGGCGACGAAGCGGGCTTCAGAAAGCTCAAAGTAAACCTTACCTGCGATCCAAATTTTTCGAGCAAAAACTTATACATAAACGATTAACCGAGAGCCGAATTCTACTCTAAAACACTTCCATGGAAAAAAACTATTTTGCCGAAAAAAAATATATCGACATCGATTTTTCTCAAAACACTTTCATTAAAGCCGATTATGAAGATTGTTCATTTAAACGCTGTATTTTTTCAGATACAATTCTTTCCGAAACAAGTTTCATCGACTGCACCTTTGATAATTGCAATTTAAGTTTGGCAATTATCAAAAATACTGCATTTCGTAATGTGCAATTTAAGGATTGTAAAATGTTGGGGATGAATTTTTCGGAATGCAATACTTTTGGGCTTGAAATTCATCTTGATAATTGCAACCTGAATCAATCGGTTTTTGCAAAACTGAATTTAAAGAATACCGTATTCAGTAATGTGTCATTACACGATGTTGATTTTACTGAAAGCAATTTACAATTCTCGGTTTTTAACAATTGTGACTTTGCTCGTGCTGTTTTTGACAACACCAATCTTGAAAAGACCGATTTCCGGACGTCTATCAATTATCAGATTCATCCCGAACACAACAAGATTAACCGCGCCCGTTTTTCGGAAGAAGGTTTGCGAGGATTACTTGCTCATTACAATATTTTAGTTGACTAAATAACGAGTGTTATATACCAAAGCGCTTTTTTACAAAATTCAGAATAAACTCAATCGTAGAATCAATACCTAATACCGAAGAGTTAACACATAAATGATACGATTGAGCAGCTCCCCACTCTTTATTGCTGAAATAATTGTAGTATTCGGCTCTTTTTTTGTCCATTTTTTCGATAAGAGCTTCAGCTTTTTTTGCAGTAATATTTTGAAGTTGAGCAATACGTGTTATCCGGTCGTCGATATTCGCAGTAATAAAAATACTCAGGCTTTTGGGTGAATCACTCAAAACATAATCGGCACATCGTCCAACAAAAACCGACGAATTTTTGTTGGCCATTTCGCGAATAACATCGCTTTGTATTTTAAAAAGCGACTCGTTACTCAAAAAATAATCGGCATACACCTGCCCCATCATCGAGCTTCGCATGCCAAATAATCCTCCAAAAATACTATGTCCGGTTTTTTCGTCAATTTTTTCGAAATACTCTTTTCCCACTCCACTCTCTTTCGATGCAAGCAAGATAATTTCTTTATCGTAAAACGAAAACTGAAGCTTCGAAGCCAGTTTTTCGCCAATTATTCGTCCACCACTTCCGGGTTGACGTCCGATACATATTGCAAACTGATTGTCCATACTTTTACATTTAAAATTATATATTCGGTACTTTCTTCGCAAGTGATTTACGATACTGAACCATAAGCATATATGCTGCAACAACACTCGAAAGCAAATCAGCTAAAGGCATACTGTACCAAACCCCCATTACTCCAAAAAACGATGGCAAAATCAACAAACTAGGCAATAAAAAAAGTACTTGCCGTGTAAGCGACATAAAAATTGCTTTTCCGGCCATTCCAATACTTTGAAAAAAATTAGAAGTAACCATCTGAAAACCGATAATTGGAAAAAACAACATTACTGTGCGTAATCCCGGCACAGCAATATCTATAAGCTCCTGATCGGTAGTAAAAACCGATGCTACCTGCTCGGGAAAAAACAATCCAAAAACAAATCCGATACTTACCACACCGGTAGCAAGCAAAATTGTATAAGTAAGCACCTTATTTACACGGTCAATTCGGTTTGCTCCATAATTATATCCGGCAATAGGCTGCATACCCTGCGTTAATCCGAGTACAATCATCGGAAAGAAAATAATTACCCTGTTAATAATTCCATATGCTGCTACTGCCAAATCGCCACCATGTTTTACAAGGCTCTGATTTATCACAATTACAATTGCCGTCATTGCCACATGCATTAAAAAAGGGGCCATACCAATCGACAACATATCTTTAACAATACGTTTTTCGAGTTTAAAAATTCCTTTCTGTAAATGAATAAACTCGTTTTTATTGCTGAATATTTTTATTTGCCAAAGCAACATCGATGTTTGCGCTATAACTGTTGCAAGAGCTGCTCCACGTATACCCAATTTCAATTTATAAATAAAAAAAGCTGTCAAAACAATATTTATTACAACCGAAAAAAGAGTCGAAAACATCGATATTCGTGGCTTACCTGTTGCCCGCAACAAGGCATTAAGCCCAAAATACATATGCGTAACTACATTACCCAGCGTAATAATGAGCATATAATCGCGAGCATAAGGAATTGTGTCGGTGCTTGCTCCAAAAAACGACAAAATATTATCGAGAAAAGTGAGTATAAAAAGAGTATACAAAAGGCCAATAATTATGTTTAAAACAAACACATTCCCTAAAATTTTATTGGCTGTTTTGTAATCTTTTTGCCCAAGTCGCAACGACATAAGAGTAGCGGCCCCAACACCAACCATTGCTCCAAAAGCAGCAGCAAGATTCATAAGCGGAAAAGTAACAGCCAAACCGGCAATAGCTAAAGCACCAACTCCCTGGCCTATAAATATGCTGTCGGTTATATTATACAACGACGAAGCAGTCATTGCAATAACCGAAGGAATGGCATATTGCATTAATAATTTCCATATATTTTTTGTTCCCAATTCAATGGGCGAACCTTTCTGATCCATTCTCTGTATTTTTGTTGTAAAAGGTATTTTACAGTACTCAAAAACTGCGTTTAATATCGAATAATTTGCACTTTAAGCAAAACTCACTTCTTCAAAACAAATTGCTCTGCAAAAGTAACATTGTTTTATGGTGTAATAATGATAAGTAGCAGCTATATTTAAAAAATGGTTTTTGTTGTAATTCACAACTGACAATACTTAATGATATCAGAATAATTACACATAATATCCAAAACAAAACAAACAATACTTTTTTTTATGCAAGAAAATTCTGACATATAATTTGTCTTTTTCTGCATTTAAACAAAAACTAAAAGCAGATACTGTTTATTAAAAAAATTTCGGATTAATTATTACACCTTTATAAAATATTTATTTACCCTTAAAATTATCATTATGATTAAAACATGTACATTAATTCTCTCACTTTTATTTGCATTTAACATACATGCATCAGAAAAAATTAAACAAGACAAACTCTTAAAAGCAAAACAAAACATCGAAAGAGTAAAAAGTCATGTCGAAAAAACAAATTTACAAACAAACTATCTCTTAAAAAGCGCTTCAAGTTCTAACACATTTCTTAGCGAAATAAGCGGCAACTGGGGTCGAAAAGAGTTTACGTACAACAGCAACAATTCAATTGCCGATTATAAGTTCTATACGTTTGACGACAATTCGAACGAAGAGCTTACAGAGCATCAGCATTTTGAATACGATGAAGCTGGCAATATTCTCTTACACCAATTGTTTCATCTCGATATGATGGATGGATGGATACTCAAAGAAAAAATCGAATATGAATATTACCCCGACAATACAATTAAAAATAAAATAAACTGGCAATACAATTCAGAAACAGGCACCATGCCAATCTCCAAAAATGCATCCAGCTACGATGGCAACGAAATGATTGATTCATCATTCACATGGAATGAGATAAACGAACAATGGGAAATTTACAGTTACAGCATTATTGAAATAAACACACAAGGATTGGTTCAAAGAATTGAATCATACATTTTAAACGAAGACACCCAAAGCCTTGAACTGAGTTCAATTTCAACAATAGAATACAATGCACAAGGACTCGAAACATCGATGTTGCTTACAGTTTCCGAAGAAGGTATACTTATTGATATTATGCGCGACGAAACACAGTATAACTCAAGCGGTGAAATTACACAGTACGCTACATACTTAATCGAAGACGAAGAAGAGGAACTTTGGGACAAAGAAGTGTATTTATATGAAAATGGAAACCTCATTAAAGAAGAAATCTATTCATTAAACTTTTTTAATATGGAAACAAGTTTGCAATGCTATGTTGAATACGATTATCAGCAAGGCAAGCTTGTCAGCCGATCGGAATTTAGCCAAAACAGTCTTACCGAAGTATTTGAACTCATTCAAAAAACGGCATTTACCTATGGAGATGACATTAACCTTTCGGATCTTGTAATTGCCGAAGTTGATGAATACGTAAACTATTACAATGACGATATTTTCGATATTGAATATTACAAATACGGATTAATTACACACACCGAACATTTTTCAAAAGACTATGATACAGGGGAGCTTATTTCGGTTAAAACTGCAGAATACTCATACACAAACAATTCGGCATCACTAAGTAGCGATGCTACACTCTCAGACTTGCTTGTAGACGACAATACGATTGAAAACTTTGACGCCGAAACATTTAATTATGATGTTGTTTTGCCCGAAGACTATAGCGGCACTCCAAATGTAAGCGCTGATGCAAACCATGCAAATGCAAGTATTGAAGTTACTCAGGCCAATGAAATTCCGGGAACTGCTGAAATCATTGTTCGTGCCGAAGATGGCGAAACGGTATATACTTATCAGATCAATTTTACGAAACAAGAAACAGTATATAGCAATGATGCCTCGTGCAGCAGCATTTATATTGATGGAGTATTATTCGATGATTTTTCGTCGGATATTTATGAGTACACAATAAGTCTTGATGATCCAAATTCTGAAATTCCCAGAATTACAGCTGTTATTGCGGCAAAAAATGCCGAAGCCGACATTACTCAAGCTGAAGAGATTCCCGGTTCGGCAACAATTTTGGTTACTGCCGAAGATGGAACTACACAATTAACATATGTTGTAAATTTTATCGTTACAAACAGTGTGAATTATTCAAAAATCGGGGAAATTAAAATCTACCCTAATCCCGTAAGTAATGCACTCACTATTAAAATTAAAAAAGACACAGCACCACATTCGATAACCATATACAACCAACAAGGCAAAAAAATGTCGATGTATAATTTGCCACAAAACCAGAACAAGCAAATTACTATCGATATGTCTCAATACTCAAAAGGTTTGTATTTTGTAAATATTTATTCGACAAATGGGCATACTGTTACTGAGAAAATAATAAAGAAATAGTCAGAACATTTCAAATCCATAAAAAAACCGTTGCATTATTTATTTTGCAACGGTTTTTTTTATTGAAATTAATCGCTTACAATTTATTACAATATCAGGTCACTTGCCATAAGTGACCTGATATTAGTGAGCGATGAGGGAGTCGAACCCCCGAACCTCTCACAGAACCGTACGTGATAGTCTCCCATCATACGGCTCTTCGGAGTAGAACCCTACGGGTGAAAACCATACATCCAATGCACAAACAGATTCGGGTAGCATTTATAAATGTTCACTAACCAATTCCATGCAAGTTTGCGTGGTTTTCGCCTATACCGACGATACTTGTTGATTACCCATTTGATAAGCCTAAGATTCAGTAAACGCATAGCCTGTTTTAATCCTGTTACATTAAAATGTCCAAAATAGTTTATCCAACCACGTAAATACGGGGCTAGTATTTCAGCTATTTCCTGAATGGTAAAATGAGCCATCCTATGAATCTTTAGCTCTCTGAGCCTCCCCTACCCGTTTGATGGATTTCTTGCTCATACTTGGAGTGAAAACCAACTGAAGGTGACCCCACTTTCCTCTTGCCCGCCTCGTTTTAAATGTAAATCCTAAAAAATCGAAGGTGCGGTACAATACTGGAAATGGTGGGTGTTTCTTCTGGTTGCGTTTGCAGTAAACTATCTTCGTTTTCTCTTTATGGGCTTCGAGTTTACATTGTGCCAATCTTCGTTTAAGCGACTCCAACAAACGGAGTGCTTCTTTGAAATTCTTACAATGGATTACAACATCATCGGCATAGCGTTCAAAGGGGTTTTCAGGATAATGTTTATCCATCCACTTATCAAATACAATGTCCATAAAGATGTTTGCCAACAAAGGGCTAATCTAAGCTTGATTAATCTGTTAAATACTAGCATACTCAGCAATTTTCTAAAATAGTATTTAATCCATTTATTTCTCAACTTAATTGATATGTAATTTGGCTTAGATAATTATTGGAATAATACGCAACCTTTTCGTATTCAAACACATCTATTATAGATAATAGAAAAAAAGCAGTTATTACAAGAACTTATACTTTAAAAACCTGCATGAAATGATACGACCTCCCTGAAAGTTTAACAAAAACATTCTTTATAATATGTGTATTTTAACATAATATATAACAAAAAAATCTAAAATCATGAAAACAAAAAAATTAAAAATAGTTATACCTTTCCTGCTCCTGATACCTATTTGTGTGGTTTTGCTGGGGGCAGGCTGCGAAAAAGACAAAAACTTATGGGAAATTTCTCCCGAGAGTAAAAGTGCCGTGATACAAAAAGAAGTAAATGGTATTGAATTTAAGTTCTGCCTGTTAAACGAAATGGGTGAACCTGCTACAACTTTTAAAGAAGGTGAAAATTTTACTTTTCGATTTTCAATTAAAAACTTAAATGATGATACCATAACAGTTACTACTGAATTTATAAGCGATAATTTTTTCAGAGTATATCAGTTAACTTCGAATAGCTTAATTGATATGGGAAAGCCTTGGACTGGCGTGTGGTGTAAATACAGTCTAACTTCTCAAGAATTTAAAATGGGGTCATCCATTGAAAAACAATTAAATTGCCCTTGGGTATTAACCGATTATAACGCTCCGGATTATCCTATTTGTATGGATGAGAGTAAGAACTATCTGTCTCAAGGAGAATATTCCACTAGTTTTAATTTGAATTTTCACTATAGAATTGGTGATAAAGAGAATATTATTGACAATGCAATATTTAAAATAAACTTTGAAATCCAATAAAAAATGAAACGATTATTATTACTTTCTCTATTCACATTTGTCTTATATACAGTATATGGGCAAGTGGAAACCAGATATTATCCCAAGTCACCATCTGGTTGGGCACCCCACCTATGACATCAAAGAAACGCACATGCGACTCCA
>CAZARW010000038.1:0-26316 GCA_964487645.1 uncultured Prolixibacteraceae bacterium | reverse complement strand
GACAGGCTTTTTATGCCACAGCCGGCGGAAAAAACATCGACGGAATGAACGAAGCCTTTGAAATAGCAGTAAAAACAATACAATAAAAATAAAAAACATGACGCTGTTTTGATAGTATACCAAAATCTATCAAGGCAGCGTTTTTTTATACAAAAAAAAAGAACCATCGTTACAGCAACTCATGCTACTGAACGATGGTTTCTACTAACTAACTTATCTACTTACAACTACTACTTAACAACTAAAAATTTATTCACTATTATCTTTTCATTGACTGTAAACGAATAAAAATAAATTCCCTGCGGGTAGGCCTTCAAATCAATTCGAATCTCGTGACTACCAACCTCAACACTTTTCGTATTTATTTTTTTCAACACTACACCGTTTATGTCTGTAATTTTGCATATTACATCCGATTTTTCAGTCAAAGAATATTGTAAAATCAAGACATCTTGAGCAGGGTTAGGAAAATGGCTTACATGTAAAGTATGCTTATTTTCGTGTACAGATACCAATTCGGGATTGCATACTCCATTCACAATAGAATACGGCCTTACCGAAGTGTTTTTAATACTGTATTGATTATCTAAAGCAACATCGAGGCCCCAGCTGTACAGGTTCTCGTATGTGCCATCGCTTGTCATATCCCACAAACTATTACAATTACCGAACCACGACCAAGCAATATATCCGGTTTGAGTTTCAGTACACTTCTCAAGTATTTTTTGGTAATCGATAGCATTCTGAGTAGTTATTTCACTGTCGTCGCAGCTTCCATGCATTTGCGAAAACTCACCAACAATCAGAGGCAAATCCATATCGGCCGATTGCAACAATTCACGTTCGATATCGGCGGTTGAAAAACCGTACATTGCCGGCCACCACATGTGTACCGAAAAAATAAGATTGTTTAGCGGATCGTGCTCAATAAGCCCTGGGCCTTCGCTTTGCAGTATGTTTATATTTTTCCCCCAATCGGTACCATCAATAACCAATGGCACCTTAATTCCGGCATCGCGCATACGGGTAATTGCCTGTTGATAAACACTGCGAAAGGTAGCAGCACTTACACTGCCATTACCCGGTTCGTTGGCAATATTTACCAGCAAATAGTCTTGGTGTGAAATTAAAACATTGGCAACATCTGTTCGCACCCAATAATCGACACATTGCTGTACCTTATCAATTTCACCGGTAGCATCGTGCAATTCAACCATTGGAATCATATTGTGAGCACGACAATTGTTAATTGCTTCATCAAGAACACTTACTTTTCCGTGTGTATCCCACACAATACGAACAACATTGGCACCAGTTCTTTCGATCTCGGCCATATGTGGATTTCCGTTTTGCTGAAACCATATATTCGGATTGCTTACCCCTCTCAAAATAACTTTCTCGCCACAAGCATCGTATAAAAAACGTCCTTCGACACGAAACCCCTCATAACTTTCTGAAGATTGAACAGCAATAAACGAAAGCAATAAAATAAGTGTTGCAAAGAAGTGTTTTGTATACATACCTGCTTTAAATTATATTTTGAACACAAAACTAAGCAGTATACAACCCGACAAAGGGGGGTAAATAAAAAATTGAAAGGGGCATTTTTGCTTTTCAGGTCATCTTAATAAATCACAAAACGAACAACATAAATCTACACAACAACCTCATTGTCTGTTTTTTATCAAACAAAAACCATGCTTTGCAAATAACACACGATATTTTTTAACCCCATTAAGATAAAAACACCCCCTGTATATTTACTTGAGTGTAATCGTAAAAAAAATGTAAAGAATTATAAGCGAAACGTAGTTGAATAAAATGCCACATTCAATTTTTGATCGACAATTTCAATTTCGACTTTATTAACATTTTGTCTTTTCATATACTCATCAAATACATATTCGAGCATATTGCTTTTTGCGTCGTATGTAAGAAGTACCCATTGTCCGTTAATTTTGCCTGAATACGATTTTATTCCTGAAAAGTCATCACGTATTTTAAATCTGATTCGATCTGTTTGCATAATATAATTGTTCCGGATATCTAGCGAAGTAATAGTCGGAGCAACAGTATCGGCAACAACACACAAATTTCCAAAATTGCGGGTTTCGAGGCTCATACTCTGAGTGTTTCGATCGTACAAACCGCCTACTGCAGTCATTTTTCGAGTTTTTGGGTTGTACAATGCAACAAGTAACTTGTCGCATAATTGTTCGTCAACAGTCTCATTAAGCTTTATCGAAATTTGAGCAGGTAAATGCAAAGGAGTACATTCGGGGTATACACTATGCAATGCCGAAAATGATCCATCGGGAGCCTGAGCTTTTTGATAATTGAACTTCAAATCACGGTATAAGGCACCTGCAGGCAATTGTATCGAAAAATCGGATGTTGCAAAAAAGTTTTCGTGTTTATAATTAAACATCTTAGTATACTCCTTTTGATGATGTTTTATTGGGGATCCTGACTGAATCTTAAATTCAATTTCACTTACATTATTGTGTTTATCGGCAAGTATTATCTGAACTGTATACATTTTCTCTTCCGAAAAGTTAACTATTCCTCTGTTTTTTGAGTCAGAATATATCGCAAGCTTATTTGCCGCATCGGTAAATATTTTATGCACACGGCGTTTGTTTTTGCAAAATTCGCGATAATCGATATGACTGTTAAAATATCGCATTGTCGAATAGTCAAGTTCATCGATACAAAAACGATGAATCAACTCACCATCAACCCTATACTCCAGACGATTAATTCCGCATTTGCTCCAATTATTATCAAAATAATCAATAGCATCAACTCCAAATCCAATTTTGCCATAAACATTAATTGTACTTTTTCCTTTCAAGTGATATTTCCCATCGTAAAAAACAAGTTCAAATTTTTTATGGTCGGAACTTTTCATCACATGACTACTGTCGCCAAGAGGATATACATAAATATTTTCGACATAAGGAGGAGTATTATCGGCAACATCGAAATTATAATCAAAAGGATTTACAGGAAATTGCCCCTGAGTTTTTCGCATTTCGAAATGAAGATGTGGCCCGCCAGAACTCCCTGTATTACCTGAATACGCAATAATATCGCCTTTCTTCACTTTAAATTGTTGAGGATCGGGGTAGATGTTCATACGAAAGCTTTTTTGCTCGTATTGTTTAGCTCTTACCCATTGTTGTATTTGAGGCGAAAATTCACGAAGATGTCCGTAAACCGAACTGATTCCGTTTGGATGATCAATATAAAGAACATTTCCATAGCCAACAGGCGAAACGCCAATACGTGAAATATAACCATCATCAATAGCAAATACAGGCTCTCCTGTTTTTTGATTCGTACTAAAATCAACTCCTGCATGAAAACTGTTCGTTCGCAATTCACCAAAACTCCCGGTCACAATTAAAGGAATATTGAGAGGAGAATGATAATTATTTTGCTGTGCTAAAATATTCACTGAAATAAAAATGCAGAAAAAAAGAATTTTTAAACTCTTCATAAAAAGGTATTTATAAAACACTATACAGCAGAACCATACATAATTTAATGCTAAAAATAAATTGTCGAATCATTAAAAAAAACACATGCAAATCAATGCAAAAATGATTTTTATGAGAACAATTTGAATAAAAAAAAACGAAATTAATATTTATTTGAGCAAATACAATTCCGAAATACATCATCTTGTTTTTAGTATTTAGTAAAATTGTTATTTTTGTAGTGAAATCATCCTGTAATGACAGAGAAAGATCAGCTCCTGATAAATGAACTAAAAAGCTATATCAGGCGTTTAATAGACAGCCTTGAACGAACAAAATCTGAACTTGAGAGGGTACAAACCGAAAACGAAGGTTTACACTCGAAGCTCAGAGAGTTAGATTATACACACAAGGCTCTTGAAGTACGGTATGAAAATTTAAAAGTAGCAAAGGTTTTGGCCGAAGGCGATACTGACAATCAGGCGGCCAAACAAAAAATCAACCGAATTATAAGAGAAGTTGATAAATGCATTGCTCTTTTAAATAAGTAAAAGCCTTTTTGAGGATGAATGATGAATTAACAATTAATATTACGATTGCCGAAAGGCGTTATCCTATGAGGATAAAACGTAATGATGAAGAAAAGATACGTAAAGCCGCAAAAATAATTAACGACCGGATTTTACAATATCGAAAAATGTATACAGGTAAAGACACCCAGGATTTTATGGCTATGTCGGCATTGCAATTTGTTATTGAATTACACGATTTAATTGATAAAAACGACACAAGCCCGGTGATTAAGCAACTTGAAGAAATAAACAATGGCTTACAAAAGTACTTTACCTCGTAGCAAGGTTCTTGAGAGAAAAAAATAAATATATCGCCGCATTACATGTACTTACACAAACTGATTGCATGTATTTGCGGTTTTTTTTTATAAACTTAATAAATAAATAAAAATGGACTGGACATATATCTCATTGATTATCGCATTTTTAGCGGGCTTTCCAATCTCATATTTTATATGGGACAGATCGCTAAAAAACAAGCGAAAAAAAATTATTAACGAAGCACAATCGGAGGCTGAAGTAATAAAAAAAGATAAAATACTTCAAGCTAAAGAGAAGTTTTTGCAGTTAAAATCGGAACACGAAAAATACATTTCGGATAAAAACGAAAAAATTGCACTAGCCGACACTCGTTTAAAACAAAAAGAATCGGCTTATGTACAACGCAAAGACGATCTGAATCGAAAAGTAAAAGAGTTTGAAATTGAAAAGAAAGAAGTTGAAGCAATACGCGACAACCTTTCACATCAACTCGAAATGGTTGAAAGACGTTCCGATGAACTCGACAAAATGCATCGTCAGCAAGTTGAACAACTCGAAACAATTTCAGGACTATCAGCCGAAGAGGCAAAACAGCAACTTGTTGAATCATTGAAAAATGAAGCCAAATCGGAAGCCATGTCGTATATTCAGGAAATAATGGACGAGGCAAAGCTTAACGCAAATAAAGAAGCGAAAAAAGTAATCATTAAATCGATACAACGTGTTGCATCCGAAACTGCTATCGAAAATGCAGTAACCATTTTCAATATCGAAAACGACGAAATTAAGGGACGAATAATTGGCCGCGAAGGAAGAAACATACGCGCCCTCGAAGCTGCAACCGGTGTCGAAATTATTGTTGACGACACTCCCGAAGCAATTGTGCTCTCGGCTTTTGATCCTGTGCGACGCGAAATTGCACGCCTGGCTCTTCACCAACTGGTAACCGACGGACGTATACACCCTGCCCGCATTGAGGAGGTTGTAAACAAAGTAAGTAAGCAAATTGAAGAAGAAATTGCAGAAACCGGCAAACGAACCTGCATCGATTTAGGAATACATGGTATGCATCCCGAACTGGTACGCTTAGTTGGTAAAATGAAATACCGGTCTTCATACGGACAAAACCTGCTGCAACACTCACGCGAAACAGCAAACCTTTGTGCAATAATGGCCTCCGAACTGGGACTCAATCCGAAAAAAGCTAAACGCGCAGGTTTATTACACGATATTGGTAAAGTACCCGACGATGAGCCGGAATTGCCACACGCTGTGCTTGGCATGAAAATAGCCGAAAAATACAAAGAAAAACCCGACATCTGTAACGCTATCGGATCGCACCACGAAGAGGTTGAAATGCAAACATTGCTTTCACCAATCGTTCAGGTTTGTGATGCAATTTCAGGTGCACGCCCGGGTGCACGCCGCGAAGCTGTTGAATCGTATATAAAACGACTGAACGAACTTGAAAGACTGGCTCTGGCCTACCCGGGAGTTACAAAAACTTACGCTATTCAGGCCGGACGCGAATTGCGCGTAATTGTTGGTAGCGAAAAAATTTCGGATGCCGAATCGGAACAATTATCATACGACATTGCTAAAAAAATTCAGGACGAAATGACTTATCCCGGACAAGTAAAAGTTACTGTTATACGCGAAACCCGTTCGGTTAGTTATGCAAAATAATATTCTAAATTATATTATAAAAAAGGCAGATAACTTTCTGCCTTTTTTTATGCTCTATTCCTTTGCAGAATCATCTTTACATTGAATTCAGTTTTCTTCAAAATATTCAAATGCATCAACTATATCAAGATAAACTCCATCGAAACCGGCTTCTAGTATTCTATCGAGATATGAGTCCGATTTCCCATAAATGATGTTTTGCCACTCCTGATCCCAATATTGTACTTTATAATTCCCCTCCCAATGAGGGTTTTCTTTTTCTAACCACTTGGGAAACTCTTTTGTCCATTGCTCATTCCAATAATACCGATACTTTTCAGCCTCACCAATGCTCATGTAACAAAACACAAGTCTGCGTCCACCGTTATGCTTTACAGCCAACTGTTCAATCTGTGTTTTTGATAACATTTGGCCATTGTGAAAAAGATCAATTATAAGCACATCGTAATTTGTTTGCGAAATAACAGAAACAAAATCGTGTAGAGTTTCAAAATCTTCTCCGTTAATCAAATATAAAAAATTTTGTGCCTGCGATATCTTCTCAATATTATACGAATTTTCGTTGTATGGAACTTCAGGATAGGTAGGAAATGTTCGTAATTCGCGATCGTTGGCCGCAAACGAAATAAAACCATTACGAGCATTCGACGCATACGAATTGTCAACCTTATCGTAATCCGAACAGTAATCTGTCGACAACACCTCAATTCCTAACTCTTCGCAAAGCAAACACATTTCAAGCAAATATTCATTATCGTAAAAGGGCGTTTCTTCGTTATCCGAATAATAACCATAAAACATACTTTCGCGACCTGTGGCATCAATTGCCTGAACATAGGTGGCTTGCACTATACCTTGCGCGTTGCCGGTATTGGTTAACAACTCCTGTCCGTTTTGCGGTATAATTATAAAATCAGAATTGTTTTGTTTTGAATAAGCACTTATGCCTTCAACAAAATCCCGCATTTCTTGCCTATAATCAAAAGCATCATCGGGGCATGTGTTATTTTTTTTACAAGCAAATAGAAAAAGAACAACAATCACATATAAAATAAATACCCAATGCTTCATAATCAATTATGTTTTTCAAACACACAAATAAACAAGCAGTTAATCAATAACATTGTTATGTTTGGTCATAATTCACCCAAACAAAAAACAATGTTCAAAAACAGATATTCACTAAGCCAAATTATCACTATTTTTCGAACATTATTCACATTTGTTTTATATATTTGAAATATTCAAAATTAAATTATCATAAAAAATAACAACATGACTTTACTAAAAATTATTTTGGCAATAATTCTGCCTCCCCTTGGAGTTTTTCTACACGTTGGCATCGAAAAACATTTTTGGTTTAACCTGATTCTAACATTTCTCGGATTTATCCCGGGTGTTATTCATGCCATTTGGGTTATTGCTAAATAAAATAAAAATCATTGCTTAGATATTTTTTTTCAAAGCAATGATTTAAACAACAATATCTTCCCACAAAATGCACCCACAAAAAAAAATCAAATATCTTCCACTCTCACTTGTTTTAATTATCACAACAGTCACTTTTCTTCAAAGTTGCACAAGTGGGTTAGCCGAACAAAAAATTCATTGGCAAAACGTATCATTAAATGAAGCCGATATAGCATTTCGAACAGGACGAAGCATGGCTAGCCGAATTGTACTGGCATCCGACACCGAAGGATATTATTCACATGTAGGTATAATTGTTAAACAAAACAATAAATACATGGTAATTCATGCTGTTCCGGGCGAAAGTCGTCCGGGCGAACCCGACAAAGTAAAAATGGAAGCACTTGAACAATTTTACACCCCCGACAAAGCAAAAGCCGGTAAAATAATGAGGCTAAATATTGATCCTGAATTAAAAAATACAATAACACAGTATGCTCTTCAATCGTATAAAAATCAAACACACTTCGATCATAATTACAACTTAAACGACTCAACAAAACTGTATTGCACTGAGCTAATATGGCGTGCATACAAAACCGCCGGAATTGATATTACAAACAACAAAACCCGATACATCAATTTTTCAGTGTTCAAGGGCAATATGATTTTCCCTTCACACATTCAAAACAACGAGAAATTAATTTCAATATTCTCATTTAATAACCACTAAATTATTTATCATGAAAAAAATTGTTTACTTATTCTCAATTATTGCTTTTGTAACAGTATTGTTTGGAGCCTGCGGATCGAGTTCGAATACTCCGGGAGCAGCTGCCGAAAAAATAGCAAAAGCAACACAAAAAGGCGATTTCAAAACCATTGTTAACAACATGCACATTGCCGAAGAAGGTCAATCGGCCGAAGACATTCAAATGCAAAAAGACATGTTCATTAACATTCTCGAAGAAAAAGCAAAAGAAACCATTGACGAAAACGGAGGCATCAAAAGCTACGAAGTTCTTGAAGAGAAAGTTGCTGATGATGGAAAAACTGCTAAAGTAAAAATGAAGTATGTTTATGAAAACGGCAGCGAAGAAACAGAAAACATGTCGTTTGTTAACATCGATGGCAAATGGTTGCTCGAAATCGACAAATAAAACTGAAATATTTTTTGCCTATAAATAAAAAAAAACTGTTGAATTGTCACATTCAACAGTTTTTTTTTATTCGAAAAGAGCAAATTCCGGTTTTGTTGAACGATAGAACACATCAGATAAAAAATCGATAATTTTAAAAAAAATACAAAGCATTCAGACTATCTTAATTTGTTAGTAATTCGGAAAAAGCAAGTAGTGCATAAATATTTTGTTCACTTGTATTTTTATACCATTTATATATATTTGTCGACTAGCGTATAAATTAATCAGATAAAACCATGACAGAAAAAACCAACGTAGGCAGCAAAATACAACAAATACGTCTGCTTAAAAACATTACAACAGAAGAACTCGCCGAAAGAAGTTATTTAAGCGAAGATCAAATAAAACAAATCGAATCGAACGAAATCATTCCCTCATTATCGCCACTTATAAAAATTGCACGTGCGTTGAGTGTTCGCCTTGGAACTTTTTTAGACGACCACGAGCAACTAGGGCCTGTTGTATCGCGTTGCGAAGAAAAATGCCAAAGTGCCAGTTTTTCAAATCAAAACACCGAAGCCCGATCGCATCTTGATTTTTTTGCTCTTGCAAACGGCAAAAGCGGACGACACATGGAACCCTTTATTGTTGATATTCAGCCTTCAGAAACCAACAAAGGAAAAAAATCGACTCACGAAGGCGAAGAATTTATATTTGTCCTCGAAGGCTCTGTTTCAATTAAATACGGAAAAGAAACATACATAATTAATAAGGGCGACAGCATTTATTACGATTCAATAATTGAACATCTGGTAGAAAGTGCCAATTCACAAGCAGCAAAAATTTTAGCTGTAGTTTACACTCCGGTATAAATCAATAAAAACATTTATCAATGGAACTTATCGAAAAAACACTGGGAAGTGTACTCGAAGAATGGGTTGAAAAAACACCCGATCAGGATTTTATGGTATATGCCGACCGAGGCTTACGCATGAGCTATAAACAATTCGACACCAGGGTAAATCGCTTGGCTAAAGGCCTGCTTAGTATTGGTATAGAAAAAAATGATCATGTAGGTATTTGGGCTACTAATGTCCCCGACTGGCTTACATTTACGTTTGCCACTGCAAAAATCGGAGCTGTACTGGTAACTATAAACACCAACTATAAAACCCACGAACTTGAATACCTGATGCAAAATGCCGATCTGAAAGCCTTGTGCCTTATTGATGGCTGGCGCGACAGCGATTATGTATCGATGGTAAACGAGCTTGTTCCTGAGCTTAAAAATTCACAGAGAGGATATCTGAAAAGTGAAAAATTTCCACACCTGAGAAATGTGCTCTTTATTGGACAAGAAAAACACAAGGGGATGTATAATACTCCCGAACTGTTGCTTATGGGTGAACACATAGCCGATGATGAACTAAACGCTGCAAAAGCACAGGTAAAACCCCATGAGGTTATAAATATGCAATACACCTCGGGAACAACCGGTTTCCCCAAAGGAGTAATGCTTACTCACATTAATATACTCAACAATGGTTACTGGATTGGCGAATGCCAAAAATTCACATCAAAAGAAAGAGTATGCCTGCCACCACCACTTTTCCACTGCTTTGGATTAGTACTTGGAATTATGGCAATTTACACACATGGCGCAACAACAGTTCTGATTGAAACTTTTGATCCCTTAGTCGTACTCGCCTCGGTTCAAAAAGAAAAATGTACTGCACTGTATGGCGTACCAACCATGTTTATTGCCGAGTTGAATCACCCGATGATCGATATGTTTGACCTCTCGTCGTTACGCACCGGCATTATGGCCGGATCGCCATGTCCTATCGAAACAATGCGACAAGTTATCGACAAAATGAACATGAGCGAGGTAACAATTGCATATGGATTAACCGAAGGATCGCCAGTAATGACTCAAACCCGAACCGACGATCCAATTGAAGTTAAAGTAGGAACTGTAGGCCGTGAACTTCCGGGTATTGAAGTGAAAATTTTTGACCCCGAAACCGGAAATGAATTGCCTGTTGGACAACAAGGCGAAGTTTGCTGCCGTGGTTACAATGTAATGAAAGGATACTACAAAAATCCCGAAGCCACAGCAAAAGCAGTTGATAACAATGGCTGGCTCCACTCGGGCGACCTGGGCGTTAAAGACAAAGACGGAAACTTTAAAATTACCGGACGAATAAAGGATATGATTATTCGTGGTGGCGAAAACATATATCCTCGCGAAATCGAAGAATTTTTATATCAAATTCCCGAAATTAGCGATGTTCAAGTAGCCGGAGTGCCAAGCCCAAAATATGGCGAACAAGTAGGTGCATTCATTATTCTTAAAGATGGAAAATCGCTACAAGAAGAAGACATTCAGGATTTTTGCCGGGGAAAAATCTCCCGATTCAAAATTCCAAAATATATTTTCTTTATAAAAGAATATCCGATGACTGCAAGCGGAAAAATTCAAAAATATAAGCTTCGCGATATGAGTCTCGGTTTATTAAAGAAAAAAAACATCGAAGTAATTTAACATCAGCTGGTTGTCATAAAATACTCAAAAATATACTCATGTGTATTCAATGGGGTTTTATGACAACTTTTGTTAATTACCTTTTAATCAAACCAAAATACTATATAGCCAGTATGTCCGAAAATATTTTTGACATACCCATAAACTGCTCATTTAAGCCTGTTTTTAACCCCACATAATTTCGAATCTCAATAATTGTTTTCAACACATCATTTACCTCCTCGGGATACAAAAAGAATGTTACAGCTTCTTTTTTCGACTCTTCTGAAAAACATTTTACCTTGAATATCTTTTCGTTAAACTTATCAAATTCATTATCGCGCTGTATAATGGTGTGTAACAATAAGTGAAAATTTTCAGAAGGTTTAATACTCTCAAACAAAAACAACTCGTATGCATCAAGATATTTCTTCATGGCTCGACAAGCAACACAAACAGCCTCGCTTTGTCCCTCTTCGTTTTTATAAAACATTGTTTTTGCTTCTTTCAATAACGAATCTCCTTCAACAAAAACACTTTCAATTTCGCTTTTCATGATTATTTGGGTTTAATGTAGTTATATATATTTCTTCTCTGTTTTTTAAACATGGTGCTATTTTACAAAAAATTGAATCACCCGAATAGTTATAAATTTACAAAAATCCTTTTACGACTGAACAATAAATTGCATTCTTTTTTGCCAAAAACAAAAACATACCACATTTATTCACAACACAATACACCGCAAAACAACATACAGATTATACTATATATCAATATCGCAGCGGTTTTAAACAATCAATTAAAAATCAAAAACCAAAACCCAATACTAATTGTCTTTTATTCTACAATGCACACAAATTCCCACATTAGTCGGTTAATATCAAACTTTATTAGCTTTTAATTTACTCCTCACACTTCTTTTTCCTATTTTTGCAGCCTCATTGTTAAACCCTTTATTTTCATTCATAATGGAATATAATTTTACAAAATTTGAACAAAAGTGGCAGAAATACTGGCTCGATAAAAAAGTGTTTGCGAGCCAGGCCGATACCACAAAACCAAAATTTTACTGTCTCGATATGTTTCCATATCCATCGGGAGCAGGTTTACATGTAGGGCATCCCGAGGGGTATACCGCTACAGATATCATTTGCCGTTATAAACGTGCCAAAGGGTTTAACGTACTTCACCCCATGGGGTGGGATGCTTTTGGACTGCCGGCCGAACAATATGCAATTCAAACAGGCACACATCCTTCTATCACTACTCAGAAAAACTGTGATAATTTTCGCCGTCAAATCCAATCGCTTGGATTAAGCTACGATTGGGACAGAGAAATTAACACAACCGATCCGGCATACTTTAAGTGGACTCAATGGATTTTTATCCGGCTGTACAACACCTGGTTTGATAATGAAAATCAAAAAGGCCGTCATATAAACGAATTGCCCATACCCGAAGAAATTAAAAAACAAGGCCAAAAAGCCACAATTGACTACATTAATTCAAAACGCCTTGCTTATTATGATAACGCACAGGTTTGGTGGTGCAATCACTGCAAAACAGTATGTGCTAACGAAGAGGTTCTGAACGATGGTTCGCACGAGAAATGTGGCACCAAAGAAGTTGAACGTAGATTTTTAAAGCAATGGATGCTGCGTATCCCGCATTATGCCGAACGGCTTCTGTCGGGACTCGAAAATCTGGACTGGCCCGAGGGTGTTAAAGACATGCAACGTAACTGGATTGGAAAATCGACGGGTGCCGAAGTTGATTTTGCAATTGATGGTATGGAAAAAACACTCAAAGTATATACTACCCGCCCCGACACACTGTTTGGAGCTACGTACATGGTAATATCTCCTGAGCATGATTTGGTACCAACAATTACTACATCCGGCCAGCAAAAAGCAGTAAATCAATACATAAAAGCAGCAGCACTTAAAAGCGACCTTGACCGTACTGAGTTAGCTAAAGAAAAAACCGGCGTTTTTACTGGTCGTTATGCAATAAATCCTCTTACCGGGAATAAAATTCCGATTTGGGTAGCCGACTATGTTTTAATGGGATACGGAACCGGTGCAATTATGGCTGTTCCGGCTCACGATACCCGCGACTTTGAGTTTGCAAAAACATTTAACATCCCAATAACCTGTATACTCGACCCAAAAGATGCTGATGCCGGCATGAGACAAAAAGTGCTTGAAGGAAATGCCTGCTGGACCGATGACGGAGAATACATCAACTCGGCAAACCATTCATTAGGCCTCGATATTAACGGAAAAAGCAAAAAAGAAGGAATAAGCACCGTTATAAACTGGCTCGAAGAACGAAATATGGGCAAAGCAACCACTAACTATAAAATTCGTGATTGGTTGTTTAGCCGCCAACGCTATTGGGGCGAGCCTTTCCCAATTATTCACTGGGAAGATGGTGAAGTTTCGACTGTTGCCGACGAAGACTTACCCGTTGAATTACCCAAAACCGATAAATACCACCCGAGCGCTACCGGCGAATCGCCTCTGGCAAATGTGAACCAATGGCTCGAAGTTGTTGACAAAAACGGGCGTAAAGGTCGGCGCGAAACAAACACAATGCCACAATGGGCTGGTTCGTGCTGGTATTACTTGCGATATATTGACCCAAAAAACGACTCCGAACCATTTAGTAAAGTAAAAGAAAATTACTGGATGCCCGTTGACCTCTATATCGGTGGTGCCGAACATGCAGTACTACACCTGTTGTATAGCCGCTTTTGGCACAAAGTACTTTTCGATTTAGGTATTGTTTCAACCGACGAACCTTATAAAAAACTCTACAATCAGGGAATGATTCTCGCTTTTGCATACGAAACTGCTTCGGGATCAAAGGTTACTTCTGATTTAGTTGAGGAAAAAGACGGGAAATATTATCATATCCAAACCGGCGAAGAATTGAAGCAAATTGTTGCAAAAATGTCGAAATCGCTCAAAAACGTAGTAAACCCCGACGATGTAGTGTCTAGCTACGGTGCCGATTCGCTGCGCCTTTACGAAATGTTTATGGGGCCTCTTGATGCAACCAAACCATGGACCGAAACAGGGGTTAAAGGTGTATACAATTTCTTAAAAAGAGTATTCTTCTTTTTTGCCGATACAAAAAATATTGTTGATGGCGACGAAAGCAAAGAAACACTTAAAGCTTTACACCAAACCATAAAAAAAGTAAGCGACGATATTGAAGACATGAAATTCAATACCGCTATCTCGCAAATGATGATTTTTACAAATCATTGCTATAAAGCGAAGAAAGTTACACGCAGTACTGCCGAAACTTTTGCTAAAGTATTGTCGCCTTTTGCTCCTCACCTTGCCGAAGAGCTATGGGAATTATACGGAAATGAACCTGCAGTATGCCAACAAAACTGGCCGGAGTTTATTAGCGACTACCTTACCGAAGACTCGTTTGAATATCCGGTTTCGTTTAACGGAAAAATGCGATTCAAATTATCGTTACCGGTTGATATGCCTAAACCAGAAATTGAAAAAGCAGCCGTAAACCACGAGCTTGCCGGCAAATGGACTGAAGGGAAAAACATTGTGAAAATTATTGTTGTTCCAAATAAGATCATAAACGTTGTTGTTAAATAACCAACAATGAAAAAAATACAAAAAGGCATGCAGTAATGCGTGCCTTTTTTATTGGATTTCAATTTTCATTAACATCGGATATAATATGTATTAACCTGAGTTCGATTTAAAATTTCGAGTTCAGATTGCAATAAAAAGCTGACATTCAAGGCAAATTTTACAGGGATAGCTCGAAAACTTAACGCAGAAGATCGGTTTTTTATGCAAAGCTTTACTATTTATAAGCGTTCTGAACCAAAATTTTTACGTCGAACTCAGTTTATTACTTTACAATAAAGCGCTTGTATGTTCGCTTACCATCGCCTCCGGCAGTAAACGATGTAGTCGGTTTTTTATGAAGTGACATTTCGAACACAACAGAAAAACGAATGCCACGTGAAAATCGATAACCTTCGTCAGAAAGCATATACGTTTTCATTTGCTCTTCAGTAAAACCACTATTTGTTGGCAGGGTATTTAATAAACCTTGATATGCCGATATTTTAAACGTAAGATATCCCTGACTCGAGAACGAAAAAGTAGGTATCCTAAAACCAAGCCCGGCTTCAAAACCGGCATCAAAAGTACTTACCTGATTTTGACTTATTTCGTGAAGTGTCAAACTTGCTGTTTTAACATTTCCCCCTACTCTAAATGCTGACCATGGGCCACCAAAAACCATAAGCATCGGTTTCACCTTATCTCGTTTTTCAACCTTACGAATTTCATATTGAACAGGTAGAAAAATATTGATATAGTTTGGCCTAATTTCCAATTGATCAAACTCAGGAAAATAACTGCCGGTTTGACGAAACGAGAAACGAGCTGCTGCCGAAACCTTCTCTTTAAACTGTACCCGCAATGATAACTCGCCCATTTTACCCCACGTACTTTGCTGAGTATAGTTGCCCAAATCGTTCTGATAAAAATAATATGAAGAATATAAAGCACCGCCACCCATCTCGAAAAAATATACAGGTTTATCAAATACAACTTTTGATGTACCAAACGGACTTTGCGAAAACCCTGTAATACAAAGAAGCAATAAAGCAGATAAGATTATTTTTTGCATAGTAAAAAAGCGGTTTTATCAAATAGCTACAAAATATAAAGCAATAATTCATAACACATTAGATCAACGTAAGCAATATTAATAAAAAAAAAGGATATAGTATACAATTATTTATTACGAGTTAATAACATAAAAAATACAAATGTATATGTGCACATAATTATCAATTTTACTGCCAGTCATCATTGATTAAAATCATTTTTTTCGAGCAATAAGAAATGTTTTTTCGCGCTCAATGTTAAACAACTCAAATTTCACAAAAATGCAAGCATATTTTCCAAAAATAAAAGCCTGGGCAATAATGTTTACCGGTTCATTATTGTTTTCACTTGGATGGACAATTTTTTTAATTCCGGCCGACATTAACGGAGGAGGAATAAGTGGTGTTGGAGCACTGATTTTTTACATTACCGACATACCGGCAGGCCTCACATACTTAGCAGTAAATACAATACTTGTAAGCATAGCAATTATAAAATTGGGGGCCAATTTTGGTGCAAAAACAATAGTAAACATGATTCTTATATCGGTTATGCTTACTGTATTTCAAAAAGTATTTACACAAGCAATAATCGACGATAAATTTTTATCGGCAGTATTAGGAGGCATATCGGGAGGCCTGGGCTTAGGCCTGGTTTTTAGCCAGGGAGGCAGCACCGGAGGAACCGATATAATTGCTATGCTGGTGACAAAATACCGACGAATAAGCCCCGGAAGAGTCATTATGTATTGTGATGTACTAATCATTTCTGCGTCGTGGTTTGTTTTTCATTCGGCCGAAATTTTAGTATACGGCTACGTTTCGATGTGGGTTGTTTCGTATACACTCGATGCATTTTTAAATGGAGCTACACAATCGGCTCAAATATTTATCTTTTCAGAAAAATGGGAAACTATTCGCGATGTTATTCTCCACACAAACAAACGAGGAGTAACTATAATGGATGCAACAGGAGGTTATACCGGTAAAAAAAGCAAAATTATAATGACAGTAGTGCGACGTCGCGAAACTTCATCGATTTTTAAGAGCATAAAAGAAATCGACAACAATGCATTTATTACAATGGGTAGTGTAATGGGGGTTTATGGCGAAGGCTTCGATCAAATAAAAGCATAAAAACAGGAGCACAATACTACAATGATAAAAAACATTAAATGATTTGATAATATTTTGAATTTGAAAAGCATTGTATCATTTTTGCAAAATATTTTCAAATTCGTTACCTATGAAAAATATTCAGCAACCTAAAAGCAAAGTATTAACTCTTTGCATTGTATTGTTGGTTTTTATTTTTGCAAATACGTCGTGTAAACCAAATCCTCAAACAGTTAATTCCGACACAAACGACACCATTATTAGCGTCCCTCAGCGTTTAGCCTGGGGCATCCCAATCGACTCTGTCAATATCGATACATTAAAAATTCAATCGGGGCAAAATCTTTCCCATATATTAAGTGCGCAAGGAATAAGTGCACAAAAAATCGATCAAATTGCAAAAAACTCAAACGATATCTTTGACGTTCGGAAACTAAAAGCAGGAAAATCATATTTTTTGATTCATCAAAAGAAACACCATACACCACAATTTTTAATATACGAAGACACACAGACCGACTATTATGTTTTTAATATCGACAGCTGCTTGGTAAGCAAAGGAGCAAAACCCGTTGAAACAGCTATTGAAACAACCGGTGGAATTATCGAGAGTTCACTCTGGAATGCTTTGGTTCAAAACAATACCACTCCTCTTTTATCGCTGCATTTATCCGAAATTTTTGCCTGGACAATTGATTTCTTTGGCATACAACCCGGCGATCGATACAAAATAGTATACGAAGCTCTTTATATTGATGGAGAATATGCCGGCATAGGAAAAATTCATGCTGCTGAATTCGAAAATATGGGAGAAAACACTTCGGCATTTTTTTTCAGCAACCAAACGCAAGAAGGTTTTTTTGACGAAAAGGGAAACAGCTTGCGCAAAGCATTTTTAAAAGCGCCACTAAATTTTAAACGCATCAGCTCCAGATTTTCGCACAGCAGATTGCATCCTGTTTTAAAAATCAGACGTCCACACCGCGGAGTCGATTATGCAGCGCCTACCGGAACTCCGGTATACTCAATTGGCGATGGCGCTGTTGTAAAAAAAGAATATCAGAAAAACGGCGGAGGAAACTACATCAACATAAAACACAATTCGGTTTATACTTCGCAATATATGCATTTGAGCAAATTTGCTCCCGGAATGGCTCCCGGAGTAAAAGTAAAACAAGGACAATTAATTGGATACGTGGGAATGACCGGTTTAGCCACGGGGCCACACCTCGATTTCAGAATGTATAAAAATGGCAATGCTGTTGATCCTTTAAAAATTGAATCGCCGCCTGTTGAACCAATACTCCCCGAAAACAAAAAACATTTTACTCAATTGCGCGATTCACTAAATCAAATACTCCAACAAATTACAATTGAAAAAAACGACGAATTACTCGTTAGCCAATAAAACTTGTTCAATTACTTTCGGATAGTGCTCATATTCGAGCATATGTACCTTTTGCGCTACATCGTCGGGGCTATCGCCGGGCAAAACAGCACAACGTGCCTGAAAAATAATTTGCCCTTCGTCGTATTTGTCATTCACATAATGAATAGTAATACCGGTTTCGATTTCAGAATTCTCAACCACAGCTTTATGCACCCTGTTGCCATACATGCCCTTACCTCCATATTTAGGCAACAATGCCGGATGAATATTTACAATAGTAAAATTGTCGATCAAGTAAGCAGGAACCAACCACATAAAGCCTGCCAACACAATAAAATCGATAGCCTTATCTTGTAAATGCTGAAGCACATTTTCGGTATTATAAAACTCATCGCGGGTAAAAACATAAACAGGAATGTTGAACTTTTTAGCCCTCTGAATTACGTAAGCATCGGGATTATTCGAATAAATGCATTCGATGTTCAAATATTCGCTGTCTGAAAAATACCCTGCAATATTCTCGGCATTTGACCCTGACCCCGAAGCAAAAATGGCTACTTTTTTCATTATTAGAATATTAAAGAATGTTGATAAAAAAAATACACGTATACAAAAGTACACTAACAAATGATTTTAAGGGTTCAAAAATCCAAAAAATTTGCATAAGTAAACGGTTTGTTATTTACTTTGCAGCGACAAAAAATTAAGTATAACATTACATTAAAATTTACAGTTATGTCTGAAATTTCAGAAAAAGTTACAGCAATTATAGTTGACAAATTAGGTGTTGACGAAAAAGAAGTAACTCCCGAAGCAAGCTTCACAAACGACTTAGGAGCTGATTCACTTGACACAGTAGAGCTTATTATGGAATTCGAAAAAGAATTCGACATGGCAATTCCTGACGATCAGGCTGAAAAAATTGGCACTGTTGGCGAAGCCATTAAATACATCGAAGAAAACACTAAGTAACCACAAATTACTTTTTTTTATGGAATTCAAACGAGTAGTTGTTACCGGCTATGGCACCATAAACGCTCTCGGGCACAATGTTTCAGAATATTGGGAAAGCCTGAAAAATGGGGTAAGTGGTGCCGGCCCTATTACTCGGTTTGATGCAACACACAGTAAAACGCAGTTTGCCTGTGAAGTAAAAAACTGGGATCCGCTTAATCATTTTGAGCGTAAAGAAGCCAGAAAATACGACACCTATGCACAATTTGGATTAGTTGCTGCAAGGCAGGCAATACTTGATACTGAAATTAACCTGGAAAAGATCAACAAAGATCGTGTTGGTGTTATTTGGGGAGCAGGAATTGGAGGCCTTCAAACATTCGAAGATGAGATTCGCGGGATTAATCCCGAAAATCCAAAAACGACTCCATATTTTATTCCCAAAATGATTGCCAATATAACCAGCGGTTGTATCTCAATCGAGCACGGATTTAGAGGTCCGAATTTTACCACAGTTTCTGCATGTGCTTCATCGGCCAACGCAATAATCGATGCTTTTAACTACATACGTATGGGAAAAGCTGATATGATTGTTACCGGAGGATCGGAAGCAGCAATTACTCTTTCGGGAGTGGCAGGGTTTAACTCAATGCGAGCCATTTCAACCCGCAACGACGACCCAAAAACAGCATCCCGACCATTCGACAAAGACCGTGATGGTTTTGTTATGGCCGATGGAGCTGCAGCCATTGTTATTGAAGAGTACGAACAAGCGATAAAACGAGGAGCTAAAATTTATGCCGAAATTGTTGGTGGTGCACTTACAGCCGATGCATACCATATGACTGCCCCAAACCCCGATGGCGATGGAGCTGCAATGGTTATGGAACTGGCTTGCCAGGATGCCGGAATATCAACAAACGATATCGACTATATTAACGTTCACGGCACGTCAACCGGACTGGGTGATATTGCCGAACCTAAAGCGATTATTAAAACATTTGGAGATCATGCGTATAAACTTAGCATAAGCTCCACCAAATCGATGACAGGACACTTATTGGGAGCTGCAGGTGCGGCCGAAAGTATTGCAGCCATTTTGGCTATCAATAATAATCTGGTTCCGCCTACAATTAATCATTTTGAATTAGATCCCGAAATTGATCCAAATCTCGACTTTACTTTTAATAAAGCAAAAGAACGTGAAATAAACTATGCCTTAAGCAATACTTTTGGCTTTGGTGGTCACAATGCATCAATTATTTTCAAGAAATATAAATGATCGTATCATTATTTCATCGAATAAAACTCTTTTCGAATAAACGAAAAGAGTTTTATTTGTTTTTAAAAGATATTACAGGCTTTTATCCCGGAAAAACAAGACTTTACGATATTGCCTTTATTCACAAGTCGGCTTCATCTACCGACTCGATGGGAAACTATATAAATAACGAAAGACTCGAATACCTCGGAGATGCAATTTTAGGAGCCGTAGTGGCCGAATTTTTATACAACAGGTTTCCCCAACGCGGCGAAGGTTTTCTTACCCAAATGCGCTCTAAACTTGTCAACAGAGCTTTTTTGACTCAGCTCATGCACAACCTTGGCCTTAATCAGTTTGTCAGCTACCGAAAAATCGGAAATACTTCGACATCGAACATTTACGGCGATGCTCTCGAAGCATTTATTGGTGCTATGTACCTCGACAAAGGTTACAACACAACCAAACACGTAATTATAAAACGGTTTTTATCCGAATATGTTGACCTGGCTAAAGTTGAAGAAAGCGACAATAATTTTAAAAGCCAGCTCATTGAATGGAGCCAAAAAAACAAGCAAGAGATAAAATTTGAAACTACTGGCGACAACTCAGCAAATAATAAAAATAAATTTTTTGTATCAATTGTTGAGATTGATAATGTTCAAAAAGGAAAGGGTTACGGCGGTTCAAAAAAAGAAGCACAGCAAAACGCTGCCCGCGATGCGCTTAAAAATATCGAAACCGACGAATCGCAAATTTCATAAGCCAAAATTCGTTTACACAAATCAAAGCACTTACTTTCAGAACGGTTATCGGTTATTTTTGCTTGCCCTTATTGGTTTACTCTTCCAAATTATTTACGTATATTGCAGCAAATTTGAATATTGAAAATTTGTGCACTTATTCTACTAAAAACTACAAAATAGTTAGTTCATTATTTGCCCTTGTTTTTTAAATCAATTTTTCGGTATTAGAATAAGATTATCCAGATTTTCGGGGGAAAAACAGCCGCAAAAAATCGTTGATTTGATTTACTCAAAAAAGCGCATTTTTATGTACAAAATACCGGCTATATAACGATTCAGATTTTTGACACACAGGTATATTAAATTTTTTACAAACAAACAATCAATACATTAACTACATGGGTAGATCGCAAGAAAGCTTTAATAAAAAAGAAGTAAGAAACAAAAAAGAGAAAAAAAGAAAAGAAAAGGAAAAAAAACGTTTAGCACGTAAAGAGCAGGATAAAACCAGTTTCGACGACATGATTGCTTATGTTGACGAAAATGGAATGATTTCCGATACTCCTCCTGATCCGGATAAAAAAACCGAAATTGACATTGATGAAATTGAAGTAAGTGTACCAAAAGATGATCCTTCATTAAAAAATGACCCTATTCACCGTGGTGTTGTTACATTTTTCAACGAATCGAAAGGATACGGTTTTATCAGAGATATGGAAAATAAACAAAGTGTTTTTGTGCATGCCAACAATTTGCAAGAGCCAATTAAAGAAAACAACATTGTTATTTTCGAAATCGAAAAAGGGCCAAAAGGCTTTAATGCAGTCAATGTAAAAATCGATAAATAAACAATAATACCTGTATTTATACAGGTTATTTATATCTCACGTGTAAATAAGCTTTTCAGGAGCTTATTTGCCGTATGTGAGAAGCTTGCTCAAATACTTTCCGATAATATCAAATTCGATATTTACAATTGTACCCTCAGCGAAAGTATGAAAATTTGTTTCGTTATAAGTATAAGGTATTATTGCAACCTGAAATGAACAGTCCTTTGAATTAACAACAGTTAAACTTACCCCATTAACGGTAACCGAACCTTTTTCAACAGTCATATATCCTTTTTGAGCCATTTCGCGGTCAAACTCGTACTCAAAAGTAAAATACCAGCTTCCATCGGCTTCGTCAACTTTAGTGCACACTGCTGTTTGATCAACATGCCCCTGCACAATATGCCCATCGAGCCGGCCATTCATTTGCATACTCCGCTCAAGGTTTACTTTGCTGCCTGTTTCTAATTTACCCAGGTTCGATTTTAATATGGTTTCTTTTATAGCAGTTACGGTGTATGTTTTATTCTCTTTATCAATATCAACAACGGTTAAACATACTCCATTGTGCGATAAGCTTTGATCAATTGTAAGCTCATCAACAAACGAACAGGTAAGTGTAAAATGATAGTTTTCGCCTTCGCGTACAATACTTACAACTTTGCCTGCTTCCTCTACTATTCCTGAAAACATAATCTTGATTTTTAAATGAATTTCGAAAATATAAAAAAAAGCCTGAACAAGAAATAAAAATTTAATTAATGCTTTTTGACACAAGCACATTTTACCTGAAAAAAACCTGACTGGAGTAATTTGATCAAAAAAAACTCAAAATATGTATTTTAAACACCATAAAACCACCTAAAAACACATATTCATAAAATACGTCTTTTGCCACAAAAATGTCCTTATTTGCTCGATAAATACAAATAAAAAAAGAGAGTTGATATTTACTTCAACTCTCTTTTCTGTATAGTCAGTTTTTAAATACTAAGCTTGTGGAATATTTCCCCCGCTAAATCCCATCGGAGGCATTCCCTGTTCGCCACCTTTCGAGACTTTAATTGGCCCGTGTTGATTCTCGAATTTTGACACATTGTCCTGCAAAGCCATAAGTAAACGTTTTGCATGTTCGGGTGTCAGAATAATTCTAGACTTAACACCGGCTTTAGGAATACCGGGCATAACCCTCACAAAATCAATTACAAACTCTGAAGTTGAATGAGTAATTACAGCCAGGTTTGAATAAATACCTTGTGCAATCTCATCGTTAAGTTCGATATTGAGTTGATTTGGATTATTTTTTTTATTGTCTTCCATAGCGTATTGTTTTAATCGTCGTCACCTTCTTCGTAATCGTCATCAATGTTTTGCTCAACCAGTCGGTCGTACTCTTCTTTCGATCCTACCACTAAATTACGATACTCTTTTGTACCGGTACCGGCAGGAATAAGGTGACCACAAATTACGTTTTCTTTCAGTCCCGACAATTCGTCAACTTTTCCGTTAATCGCAGCTTCGTTAAGTACTTTAGTCGTTTCCTGGAACGAAGCAGCACTCATCCAGCTTTTAGTTTGCAGCGATGCTCTTGTAATACCTTGCAATACCTGGCTTGATGTTGCCGGAACAGCATCACGGGCTTCAACAAGTTTTTTATCTTTTCGCTTGAGCTGTGAGTTTTCGTCGCGTAATCTACGGGCAGTAACAATTTGTCCTTCCTTGAAATTCTCGCTTTCGCCACGTTCAACAACAACTTTTTTGTTGTATATCCAGTCATTTTCTTGCAAAAAGTCCATTTTATCGACCAGTTGTTTCTCAAGAAAACGAGTATCACCCGGATCAACAATTTCAACTTTACGCATCATTTGACGTACAATAACTTCAAAGTGCTTATCATTAATTTTAACACCCTGCATACGGTATACATCCTGAACTTCGTCAACAATGTACTCCTGAACAGCTGTGGGGCCTTTAATATTCAGAATATCGCCCGGAGTAGTAGCACCATCCGAAAGTGGAGTACCTGCTCTGATATAGTCATTTTCCTGAACAAGAATCTGACGAGACAGAGGTACAAGATACTTTTTCACATCGTCGGTACGCGAAGTAACAATAATTTCGCGATTACCACGCTTAATTTTTCCTAATGAAACTTCTCCGTCGATTTCAGAAACAACAGCCGGATTTGATGGGTTTCGTGCTTCAAAAAGCTCGGTAACCCTTGGCAAACCACCGGTAATATCGCCGGCTTTACCCGAAGCTCTTGGTATTTTAACCAAAATCTCGCCCTTCGATACTTTTTGTTTATTATCAACCGACATGTGTCCACCAACCGGTAAGTTGTATGTACGTATAACTTTTTTGTTTTTATCTAAAATGGTCAGTCCCGGGTTTTTGGTTTTATCTTTTGTTTCGATAATAACTTTTTCATTGTATCCGGTTTGTTCGTCTGATTCTTCGCGGTATGTAATCCCTTCAATCATATTTTCGAACTCAACTGATCCATCGTATTCCGAAATAATTACACCGTTATATGGATCCCATTCGCACAAGAGTTGATCTTTTTTGATTTCTTGTCCGTTTTTCACAAAGAGTTTCGAACCATAAGGTAAATTGTGGTTCGAGACAGTGATACCGGTATTTTTATCAATAATACGCAATTCGGCCAAACGGCTAACTACGATATCAACATCTTTTTCGACTTCGGATGAGCGTGGTACCGAACGAAGTTCTTCGATTTCGGCAATACCATCGTATCGTGAAATAATAGTTGACTGAGTTGAAATGTTTCCGGCAATACCACCAACGTGGAAAGTACGGAGAGTAAGCTGTGTGCCCGGTTCACCAATCGACTGAGCAGCAATTACACCAACCGATTCGCCACGTTGAACCATACGGCCTGTTGCGAGGTTTCGTCCATAACATTTTGAACAAACACCCGACAAGGACTCACATGTAAGAACCGAACGAATTTCAACACGTTCGATCGGTGAATCTTCGATTTTGTGTGCAACTTCTTCTGAAATTTCTTCGCCCGAGCGAATAATTAAATCACCGGTTAAAGGATGATAAATATCGTGTACCGAACAACGACCCAAAATGCGTTCGTAAAGTGAAGCAACAACTTCTTCGTTTTTCTTAATCGAAGTAGCTACCAGGCCACGCAAAGTACCACAATCTTCTTCGTTAATAATAACATCCTGTGCAACATCAACCAACCTACGAGTTAAATAACCAGCATCGGCAGTTTTAAGTGCAGTATCGGCCAAACCTTTACGAGCACCGTGGGTTGAAATAAAGTACTCAAGTACCGACAAACCCTCTTTAAAGTTTGCTAAAATTGGGTTTTCGATAATCTGAGCCGATGTAGCACCTGATTTTTGTGGTTTGGCCATCAATCCACGCATGCCGCATAACTGACGAATTTGCTCTTTTGAACCCCTTGCACCCGAATCGAGCATCATATATACCGGGTTAAACCCTTGCTTATCGGAGCTCAAAGTTTGCATTACAACCTGAGTAAGTTTGGCATTAACGTGAGTCCAGGTATCAATAACCTGATTGTAGCGTTCATTATTGGTAATGAATCCCATGTTGTAGTTGCTCATAATTTCTTCTACTTCACGGTATCCTTCCTCCACCATTTCGGCTTTATCGGGAGGTATTATTACATCCGAGAGGTTAAATGACAAACCTCCAAGGTAAGCCATTTTATATCCAAGATCTTTAATATTGTCGAGAAACTGAGTTGCAATTGAGTTATCGGTTCGTTTTAAAATAAACGAAATGATATCGCGTAATGCTTTTTTGGTAAGTAATTGGTTTATATAACCTGCTGTTTTTGGAACATGTTGATTAAACATTATTCGTCCAACAGTGGTTTCAATATTATGTTCAATTTCGTTGCCATCACTATCGATATCTTCAACTTTACACGTCACAACAGAATGCATTCCTACAACTCCTTCGTTGTATGCAATTATAGCCTCTTCGGGTGAATAAAAACGTAAGCCTTCACCTTTGTCGCCTTTACGGGCTTTGGTCATATAGTATAAACCTAAAACCATATCCTGCGATGGTACGGTAATAGGGGCACCATTTGAAGGGTTGAGTAAGTTATGCGACGAGAGCATCAACAATTGAGCCTCAAGAATAGCAGCATTTCCAAGAGGAAGGTGTACTGCCATTTGGTCACCGTCGAAGTCGGCGTTAAAACCGGTACAAACCAACGGATGCAACTGAATGGCTTTTCCTTCAATCAGTTTTGGCTGAAAAGCCT